>DAVZKM010000071.1:0-8774 GCA_052272245.1 Eubacterium sp. | reverse complement strand
AACGAAATAGTGAGATTGCTGGAATAATCAGTGTTCAGTACATTCATAAAAATGAATCTCCATTTAATAAAGAGCATTCATTTTTACATATTGAAGAGATGATTGTTGATGAACAATATCGTCGTCAAGGAGTTGCTTCGGAGTTAATGAATTTCGCAAAAGAAGAAGCAAATCGCAGAGAGTTGCCGAGGGTGGTGTTGGACGTATGGAGTTTTAATGATGAGGCAGTTGCGTTCTATGAGTCTATTGGAATGAAAGAATTTAGAAAATTTATGGAGATATAATCAAGAGCACAACTTCGGCAGTCCAACAATCTTTATTAAAGAAATGAATTTCCCAACCATCGTACCTTGAAGATACTTATTTTTATGCAATATTTAGTTTAAAGGCTTTTTACTTTACACCATGGATTGTGTCAATAGATTTGAAGCAAATTTAATAAAAAATATTATTCATTTTTTACTTGACATATCGGCTTGTCTTTAGTATAATACTGCTTGCTGTAAAGATTAAATACTTTACACAAACTTTGAAAGGAGAGTCGCTTCATGGCAAAAAATCTTGAAATCCCGTTTTTACTCGATTTCTATGGCGAAATGCTTACTGAAAAGCAGCGCAACTGCCTTGTTTACTATTATGAAGAGGACCTCTCACTTTCGGAAATTGCAGAAAACGAGGGTATAAGCCGTCAGGGTGTCCGTGATTCAATCAAGCGTGCAGAGGCTCAGCTTTTCGATATGGAGGAAAGGCTTGGTCTTGCAAAGCGTTTTACTGAAATGAAAAAAGGCATTGACGAAATCGTTGAGTGTGCTGACAAAATCAACGAGTATAACCTCAATCATACGCTTTCTATGGAAGTTAATGATAATGTTGCAAGAATTAAAACACTTGCTTCTTTTCTGAAAGAAGGATAAAATTTTTTAGGAGTTGATTTCTTGGCATTTGAAGGCTTGAGTGAACGACTTGAAAATTCGTTTAAAAAATTACGTGCCAAAGGCAAATTGACCGAGTCAGACGTTAAAGAGGCAATGCGTGAAGTTCGCCTTGCATTGCTTGAGGCTGATGTAAACTATAAAGTATCTAAAGAGTTTACCGCAAAGGTTACCGAGAGAGCTATTGGCGCTGACGTTATGGAGTCGCTTACTCCGAGTCAGATGGTAATTAAAATCGTTAATGAAGAACTCACCGAGCTTATGGGCGGCAACGAAGCAAGACTTGCAATCGCCAACCATCCACCAACGATTGTTATGATGTGCGGCTTGCAGGGTAGCGGTAAAACAACTCATTCGGCAAAGCTTGCCCTAAAATTAAAAAAAGAAGGACACAGACCGCTTCTTGTAGCTTGCGACGTTTACCGTCCTGCGGCTATTAAGCAGCTTCAAGTTGTAGGTGAGCAGGTTGGTGTTCCTGTTTTTGAAATGGGTACTGAAAATCCTGTTCATATAGCCGAAGAAGCAGTTAAGTTTGCTAAAGATCACGGCAACGACTATGTTTTCCTTGATACGGCAGGTCGTTTGCATGTTGATGAACAGCTTATGGAAGAACTTCAAAACATTCGTTCAACTGTTCATCCGCACGAAATATTGCTTGTAATTGATGCAATGACAGGTCAAGATGCTGTTAATGTAGCTAAAAGCTTTAATGAAACACTTGGAATAGACGGTGTTATTCTTACAAAGCTTGACGGTGATACCCGAGGCGGTGCAGCACTTTCCGTAAGGGCTGTTACAGGCAAGCCGATTAAGTTTATCGGTACAGGCGAAAAGCTTGACAATCTTGAAACTTTTCACCCGTCACGTATGGCTTCTCGTATTTTGGGTATGGGCGATGTGCTTTCGTTTATTGAGAGGGCAGAGCAAAGCCTTGACGAGAAAAAGGCGGCTGAGCTTGAAAAAAAGCTTGCCAAAAACAAGTTTGACCTCAACGATTTGCTTGACCAATTTGAGCAGATTGAAAGAATGGGAAGTCTTAAAGATACAATTAAGATGATTCCCGGTATAGGTAATAAAATTAAGGATGAAGATATTGACGAAAAGGCTTTTGACCGTTTCAGAGCAATAATTTATTCTATGACTAAGCAGGAACGTGAGCATCCTGACATTATCAATCCGTCAAGAAAACGCAGAATCGCAAAAGGCTGCGGAATGCAGGTTGAGGATGTAAATAAACTTTTGGCTCAATTTAAGCAAATGCAAAAAATGGTTAAGCAAATCGGCGGTAATAAAGGTCCGAGAATGAGTAAAAAGATGCGTCGTATGATGCAAGCCAATCCCGAAATGGCTGAAAAAATGATGGGAAAAATGGGCGGCGGCTCAAATAATCCGTTTGGATTTTAATTTATAAACAGCCAAACAACAGTTTGGAAAAATAAAAATACATATATTTACTTTTGGAGGTAATTTAAAATGGCAGTAAAAATCAGACTTCGTCGTATGGGCGCAAAGAAAGCTCCTTTCTATCGTGTAGTAGTTGCAGATTCAAGATATCCACGTGACGGTCGTTTCATCGAAGAAATCGGCACATATAACACAATGGTTGACCCTGCTGAAATCAAGATTGATGCAGAGAAGGCAAAGAAGTGGATTGCTAACGGCGCACAGCCAACTGACACAGTTAAGAGCATTCTTAAAAAAGAAGGCATCCTTTAATCTTTGATTGTTTTGGCAAAGATTTATTCAGGAGGTGTTTTCTTTGAAAGATTTGTTGATTTCTATCACTAAAGGATTGGTTCAAAATCCTGATGCAATTTCTGTTGATGTTAGCGAACCTGACGAAGAGGGTGTAATTGTATATCATCTCCACGTAGCTGAAGAGGATATGGGCAGAGTAATCGGCAAGCAGGGCAGAATAGCTAAGGCTATCCGTGTTGTTATGCGTGCTGCAGCAACAAGAAATGATGCAAAAATTTCTGTAGAAATAGATTAATCATTGCTATTTAAAAAGCGTACCCAATATGGGTACGCTTTTTGTTATTGTTTATTCTTGCTTTCTAATTCGTCAACTCTTATTAATTGTTTGCAAAAATTGAATTTATCAGATTTTCGTATACTTCGCCTGGGTGCGTTTGAAATTTTTCTTTAACAACCTGAGCCTGTGCTTCTGAGGGAAAATATAAACTAAGCACCATAAAATCGCAATTTTTATCGCTTACGTGAAGCGTTACCTTGTATTTGTCGCCGTCTTTTTCAACGGTTGCTTTGTTTTCTTTTTTATATATTTCAAGCCTTGCTGTTTTTGCCGCAAGCTCAACCGCTTTTTCTCTTATGGTGATAGGTAAATCGTTCTCAAGCATTTCAACATTGAATGCGCATTTATTTGTGATAGATAAATATCCGTCCTCACCCTCAATAAGATTATCGGTTTTTATCATTTTTGAAATTGCACTTGTGATTTCAAAATAATTTGCAATTTTGCCCTCAACAAGAGCGTCAACAACATTTTTCTTGGTTAATCTTTCCTCACTTCTTGCGATTATATAACATGCAAGAATAGCTATTGAAGAGCTTGAACGCAAGCCCCCGTCCTCAATTCCGGCAGTAAATGCATCAAATTGTAATGCAGGGTTATATTCTTTTTCCAAGCATTTCACCGTCCTTCTAAATTACAAATTATATATTAACATATTTTAATACATTTATCAATATACAAAACAGCTCTGCATTTGTGTAAAATGCAGAGCTGTTTTTATTCTTTATACTGACCGGTTGTATCAAAAGCGTCCGGTTCTTCCGGAATAATGAATGTACAAATAATATAAATCAGTACACCCGGAATACTTGCAGATATAAGCGAAACAACAGCCCATATCAACCTTACAACAGTAGGGTCAACATTAAAATAAGTTGCAATGCCGCCGCAAACACCGGAAATGAGTTTTTCGTTTTTAGAACGAAAGAGTTTTTTCATAATTAACCTCCAAAATTTCATCTAAAAATATATTAACATATTTTTATTGAACTTGCAATGAAATAATAAATGTGTTATAAATATCTTTAGCAGATGATTATTTGGTTAAAATATAATTGTCTCAAAAAGATGTGAAAAGGAGTTTTGAACTATGGAAATTACTAAGGATACTATTATCGGTGATGTTCTTGACGCATATCCTGATACAGCACCCCTCTTTTTAGAGATTGGTATGCATTGCCTTGGTTGCCCTGCTTCAAGAGGCGAATCAATTGCAGATGCTTGTGCAGTTCACGGTACAGATGCAGATGAGCTTGTTGAAAAGCTTAATGCGCAGGTAGGTTAATGGTTAGCTTATCTAAAAGACTGAATGCAGTGGCGAGCCTTGTTGAATCGGGCTCGTCTGTTGCTGATGTCGGAACGGACCACGGATATATCCCTGTATATCTTGTTGAAAATAAAATATCACCATTTGTCGTTGCAATGGATATAAATGAAAAACCGCTTGCCTCTTGCAAGGCTCTCGTGAAAGATGAGGGTTTTGAGGATGTTATTCTGACAAGGCTTTCAAACGGTCTTGAAAAGCTTGATAAGGGCGAGTGTGATACGGTTATAATTGCCGGTATGGGCGCCGAATTAATAGTTGATATTCTGTCAAATTGCGACTTTGTTAATGAACTTCATTTGATTCTACAGCCCATGACTCACCCTGAGATTGCAAGAAAATATCTTTTTGATAATGGGTTTGAAATAAATAATGATTTTATTGTAACCGACGGAAAGCATTCATACAGTATTTTTGATGCGAATTATACGGGAAAAATTACTCCTAAAGCTCCAAAGGATTATTTTTTGGGAAATATTACGGACTTTTCACAAAAGGAATACTTTTTGCATCTTTTAAATTATCTTAAAAATAAATCAAAATCAGGTGCCGATTTAAGTGACGTTATTTCGGCAGTGGAGGAAATCTTATGACCTTGGTCAAGGATATATATAATTACATAAATTCTATTGCTCCTTATAATGAAATGGAGGAATGGGATAATTCAGGCTTTATTTTAGGCGATGAGAAGAAGACTGTTTCAACGGTTGTTATGGCGCTTGACGGCACCAAAGCTGCGGCTGATTATGCAAAAAGCGTTGAGGCTGACCTTTTATTAACTCATCATCCGATTATTTTTAATCCTGTAAAGAAAATTGTTAAAGATACGGCGATTTATGAACTTATTAATAATGATATCGCAACAATGTGTGCGCATACTTCGTATGATAAGGCCGCAGGCGGTATTAATGATAATCTTGCAAAGCTGCTTGATTTAAAAAATACAAGAAAACTTGAAAACGGTTATGTCGTTGTCGGCGAGTTAGAGCGAGAAATGAGCATCGACGATTTTGCCGTTTTGGTCGGTGAAACACTTGATACTCATGGTCTTAGGTATACCGATACAGATAAAATGATAAAAACAGTTGCCGTCGGCGGTGGCGCTTGCGGTGAATTTATAAATGATGCTATGCAAAATGCCGATTGTTTTGTTACAAGCGACTTAAAATATCACGAAATGCTTGATGCTTCGGAATCAGGCTTTGCAGTGATTAATGCCGGCCATTTTGAAACGGAAAACGTACCGTTTCTTATGCTTAAAGAGAAACTTGAAAAGGAATTTGAAGAGGTTGAATTTATTGTTGCACCTGTTTCAAATCCTGTATTGGAAATATAATTATGGCACTTGACGGAATTTTTTTATACCATTTAAAAAATGAAATAGCCCAATTTGCAATTGACAGCAGAGTCGATAAAATTCATCAGCCGTCTAAAGATGAAATTATTATTAATCTTCGTTCAAGGCAGGGTAGTAAAAAACTTCTTTTATCCTGTAATGCAGATGCTGCTCGTATTCATTTTACAGAATTTCCGCCCGAAAATCCTGCAAAACCACCTATGTTTTGCCTTTTACTGAGAAAGAGGCTTGCAGGTGCTTGGGTTACCGATATTGAGCAAGACAATCTTGAACGTATTTTGAAAATTAATTTTTCAGGCACAGACGAACTCGGAGATAAAACAAATTATTCGCTCATTATTGAAATAATGGGTAAATATTCTAATATTATTTTTGTCGGTAAAGACGGGAAAATAATCGATTCAATGAAACGTGTTGACGAAAATAAGTCGCATATCAGAGAAGTTTTGCCGGGGGTGACATATGTTGCGCCGCCTGAGCAAAATAAGTTGAATATTTTTACGGACGATGTTGAGAAAATAAGAGAAAAAATTGCACAAAGCCGCAAAGGTATGTATAAAGCGGTAATGGAAGCAATAAAAGGTATTTCTCCTATTATTTGCCGTGAATTTGAATTTGGATTAACTCTTGACGAATTTAAAAAGCAAGCTCAAAATCCTATTCCGACCGTCGTATTTACCGATGCGCCAAAGGATTTTGCTTTTATTGATATCAAGCAGTATGATGACCTTGCAACAATAAATCATTATGACACTTTTTCTCAACTTCTTGATTATTTCTATTATGAACGTGTAAGATTGATGCGAATCAAAGCAAGGAGTGCGGACTTGTTTAAAACTGTTACAACCTTGCAGGAAAGAGCAGTAAGAAAAGCGATTAACAGAACGCAAGAGCTTGAGGATTGCAAGGATAAGGAAACTTATAAGCTTTTCGGCGATTTGATTGCGGCAAATATGTATCGCCTTGAAAAAGGTGTGCCTTATTACGATTTGGAAAATTATTATGACAATAATAAGGTTGTTCGTGTCCCTGCCGATATAATGCTTACTCCGTCGCAAAATTCACAAAAATACTATAAAGAGTATCGCAAAAAGCAAATTGCAGAAAGTAAACTTAATGAATTTATCAACGAAGCAAACGATGAAGCGGAATATTTTGAAAGTGTAATTGATTCGCTTTCAAGGGCTGAAACCGACAGCGAAATTGCTGCGATTAAAGCCGAACTTGCTACTCAGGGATATATAAAAAAAGGAAACGACAAGAAAAAAGAACAAAAATCTTTGAAGCCTATGCATTTTAAAACACGTGACGGATTTGACGTGTATGTGGGAAGAAATAATATTATGAACGATAAACTAACCATGAAAACGGCAAAAAATTATGATACATGGTTTCACGTTCAGTCAGCCGCAGGCAGCCACGTTATTTGCGAGACCTCAGGTAATAAAATAAGCGATGGGGCTATTCACGATTGCGCTGTTATTGCCGCTTATTTCAGCAAGGCAAGAGAATCATCAAACGTTGCCGTAGATTATACTTTGGTGAAAAATATAAGAAAACCTAATGGCGCAAAGCCGGGTTTTGTTGTTTATGACGCTTATAAAACAGAGTTCGCAACCCCTACGATTGATGAAGTGGAGAGTTTAAAAAATGAGTAATACAGCAATAATATTGGCGGCAGGTAACGGTACAAGAATGAAAGCGGATAAAAGTAAACTTCTTCTTGAAATAAAAGATATGACCGTTATTGAGCGTACTGTCAAAACCTTTTCGAGTATTGATGAGATAGATAATATTATAGTTGTTGTAAGGGAAAACGATATTCCTTTGTTTAAAGACGTGCTTTTAAAATATAATGTAACCTATTGTATTGGCGGTAATTCCCGTCAGGAAAGCGTTTCAAATGCCGTTAAAGTAATAGATGATTGCGATTTACTTATTATTCACGACGGCGCACGTCCGCTTGTAACTGCCAAAGAAATAAAAGCTACGCTAAAAGCGGCAATGAAGTGCGGTGCGGCAGCAGTAGGTGTCCCTGTTAAAGATACGATTAAGGTTATTAATAAGGATAACAAAATTATTGATACTCCTGAGCGCTCAAGCCTTATTGCTATTCAAACACCGCAGATATTTAAGTTTGATAAATATATATCTGCAATGAATTTGGCAACTGAGCAGGGAAAAGATTTTACGGACGATTGCAAATTGCTTGAAAATATGAAAGAGAGTGTTTATGTTGTGATAGGTGATTATTCTAATATTAAAATAACCACTCCGGATGATATTCCTTTAGCTGAATCTATATTAAAATTGCGAGGTGAAGAATGATGAGAATAGGCCACGGATATGATGTTCATAAGCTTGTGAATGGCAGAAAATGTATAATCGGCGGTGTTGATATCCCAAGCGAATTAGGTTTGTTGGGTCACAGTGACGCTGATGTTCTTCTTCACGCAATTTCAGATGCAATTTTAGGCGCTGCCGCTATGGGCGATATCGGCCATCTTTTCCCTGATACAGATGATAAATGGAAGGGTGCAGATAGCTTAAAGCTTCTTGAAGAGGTTGTTCGGCAGGTATCGTTAAAAGGATATAAAATAATTAATATTGATTCAACAATTCTTGCTCAAACACCTAAAATGGCTCCATATATTTTGCAAATGCGAAATAATATTGCAAATGCTTGTAATATTGATGTTGACTTAGTATCGGTAAAAGCAACTACTGAAGAAGGTTTGGGATTTACCGGTTCAAAAGAGGGTATAGCGGCTCACGCAGTTTGTTTGGTTGACTATTATTAGCTTATATGATAAAATGTAATTAAACTATTAAATTATAAAAGGAGAAACAGAATGAAAAAGTTATTAAGTCTATTTATGTCTTTAGTTATGCTTTTAAGTATAACAGCAGGTCTAAACCTAACAGCCTATGCTGAAACCTATTCCGGCTCTTGCGGTCAAAATGTTACATATATCCTTAATACAACAACAGGTGAGCTTGTTATCAGCGGTACAGGCGATATGACTGATTACGATGGCTCAAGTTCTGTTCCTTGGGATTCTGAAAGTAGCTCAATAAAAACAGTAACAATTTCAAGTGGCGTAACAAGTATTGGCAGTTCTGCAT
>DAVZKM010000070.1:0-8793 GCA_052272245.1 Eubacterium sp. | reverse complement strand
TCCATTAAAGTAAAATCAGGAAGAGAAGTGCCCTTTGTATATGGAGTGTAACCTGCCATAGTTGTGCCAATAAGGTCAAAACCAAGTTCCTCTGCCTTTTTTCCTTCGTCAAACGCACTTGTATCCGCCATAAAAAGCTGATTTGGATATTTTTTTCTAACCTCTTTAAAAAAGCTTTCAAGCGTTATGCCGTTTGGCCTTAATCTGTTTGTAGCATCTATTGCAATAATTTCACAGCCAACCGCAACAAGAGCGTCAACCTCCGCCATAGTTGGGGTAATATAAACATCGCTGTCATCATATTCCTGCTTGATAATACCGATAATCGGCAAATCGACCTTTTCCTTAATTGCCTTAATATCAACAACAGTATTTGCCCTAATACCTACAGCGCCGCCAAGTTGGGCTGCCCAAGCCATTTTAGACATAATATAGCTGTCATAAAGCGGCTCGCTTTCAAGCGCCTGACATGAAACAATGAGACCGCCCTTGATTTTATTTAAAATTTCTTCATTAGTCATATTTTCACTCTTTTTCTGTTTTAGTAGTTAAATTATATCACTATCAAAAGGGATAATCAATAAAAAAGGGAGCAACTTTTGCCGCTCCCGATAAATATTTAATTAACTCCATTTTAACGCTTTAATTGAAAATCCAAGCGTTAAATCAAGCTTGTTCTTTTGAACTACAGCTTGAACTTCTTTTACACCGTCAGCCTTAGAAACCTTACCTGTCACTTTATAAAAATTATTATCACCAAGATCCTCTATCTTAGTAATCTTAACAGTTTGCTTCTTCTTAGGGTATTTGTTGACAGAGAATGTATCGTTTTTGCTGTTGTATTTAATCGGTGTGGAATCGACCTTATTAACCTGAGTTTTGAAATTAACAACGGTTTGACCATAGAATTTAAAAAGATTTAAAACAACAGGACTTGACGGATATGTGCTTGCTGTTCCGCCGTCATGTTCTGCCATCCAAACAGCGGTATATGCCGCAATATTAATTGGAACGCCGTCAGAATTCTCATAGCTTGCAAGATAAAGATACGGTACTTCAAGCATATTTGCGATAATTTGCTGATCTTCTTTTGAGAAACTAACTTCTTTGCCCGTTGCCGAGGTCTTAGGCACCGTTTCCATTTTGTCAAAAGCGGTTGTATCGTCTGATTTTGTAGCGGGTACATTTTTCTTTGTAGTACCTGTAGGCTTAACGGTTTCCTTATCAGTAGTTTTTGCACTGCCGGTTGTATCCGCATTTACTCTTGTAGTTTTGTTTTTCTTAGTTGTTTCAGTCTTAACGGTTACAGGTTTACCTTTTTTATTTGTAACCTCCTTGCCGTCATTATCAAGCCTTTGCGCATATGTATTTCCCTTTTTATCTTTTTTATAAACTACCGCCACATCGGTTGTTACAGCCTTGCCTTTAGCGTCTGTCACAGTCTTTCCGTCTTTATCCGTAACGTCCTCGGTTTCAAGACCATATTCGTTATCGTTATTTTCAAGGTCACTGGCTTGAACGGTAGTATCTCCGCTAAGCGTTGTAGTTTTATCATCACTCTTTTTAGAGCAGGCGGCAAAGGTAAACGCCGCAATTAAAATCACGCAAAGCGACAAAATAAGTATCTTTTTCAAAATCTAAACACCCCTTAAAAGCTATTGCTTATTTATGTTTATTATATATTTACATATTATATTTGTAAATAGTAATTTGTAAAAATGAACAGATTTTTAACTCATTATTCATACTATTTACATAATTTTAATTTAGTGATATTATGTTTAATATTAAATAAGACAATGGATTTGTGGTGTTTAATTTGAAAAATTCAACAAGGCTTGCCGTTTGCTCACTTTCTGCTGCATTGGGAGTGTTAATGCTGTTTTTAGGCGGAATAACAATGGTTTTGGCTTATACTGTGCCTATGTTTTTAGGGCTTTTGGCGATTATGCTTAAAAGAACATTCGATGCAAAAAGTGCATGGTTAACATATATTGCAACAAGCATTTTATCGTTTATCCTTGTGACGGACAAAGAATGTATGATGATGTATGTAATATTTTTCGGCTACTACCCTATTGTACGTGATTATTTCGGCAAAATAAAGGTAAAAGGACTTAGAATTTTTACAAAGCTGATTTTTTTTAACCTTATGATGATTTTATGCCAAATAATTCTTATCAAGGTGTTTGGTATTCCGTTTTTAGAGGAAGGCCAGGGCAAATGGTTTATCGCTGTTTTTGCGCTTTTAATGAATATAATGTTTCTTGTCTACGAGGTGCTGATTGATAAGGTAACACTTCTTTATGTTTATAAGCTTGAAAAAAGAATAAAAAAGTTGTTTAAATGAATACAAAAATAAAAATCCTGTTAATACTTATGTATCAGCAGGATTTTTGTAGTATTTGCCATAAAATGAGATTGGATAGCTACCTTCTTTTAGGCGGCTCTAAATCATCAGGTCCCGAATAAGAATCACGCCTTGCTTGGCGTCTTTTTTCAACCTTTTTCTTTTTATTAAGGCTCTTAAAGAAAATGTAAACATATAAAGCAATTGCCAGAAAAACAATCACAAGAATGACTTTAACAACAGTAAGACCAAAAAACGTCTTGATTGCATTAATCACCTTTAAAAATGTTGAAAGTTCCACGCTTTTAGCGGCAACAAGAGGAACGCTTGCAATAACTTCATCGCCGTAAATAATATTGGCACTGCAAACCTTTTGACCCTTTGTTACAGGAGCTTGAATGGATGATGGCTTTTCTTGAATTTCAATGATTACAGCTGACTTATCAAGCCCAACAGGAACTATAACATTAGTATCATTTGCCGCAACAAGAGCAACTGTATCAGCGTCCTTTCCGTTTTCAACAGATACTTCGCCTATTACCTCATCCTTAGCAACAATAGTTGTATACTTCAAGCTGTCAAATGCCCACTCAAAAAGCGACTTTGCATCAACAAACGAGCATTTAGTTAAATAACTTTGATTTTTAATTTTCTGCTGCGGCGACTTCATAACAATTGCAAGATAATTGTATCCGTCCTTAGAAGCCTTGACAATAACGTTGTATTCAGCCTGCTCGGTTGAACCTGTTTTAATACCTTGAGCGTATTCGTAATAATAAGTAACATATCCCGGGTGAAGCATCAAATTAGTATGCGGCAAAGTATACCCCTTATATTCATACTCGGTAGTTGTTGAATACTTCACAAAGTCGGCATTTTTAAGTGCTGCGAGCGTAATTTTCGACATATCACGGGCAGTGGTATAGTGGTTATCATCGTGAAGACCGGACGGGTTAGTGAAATTAGTATCGTTACAGCCGACCTTTTTAACCCAGTCATTCATCATTTTAACAAAATTTTCTTTAGTTCCGCCGACAAATTCAGCCAAAACTTCGCACGCATCACATGCTGAATGAACCATAGTCAGATACAAAAGAGTATCAACGCTCAATTCTTCGCCGACAGTTATTCCTGCCACCTGAGCACCCGTACCTACAGAAGCGTCGTAAGCCGCTTGGCTCATTTTAGTTTTAACGCTGACATCTTTTACATTTTCAAGAGTAACCATAGCCGTTACAATCTTTGTAAGCGAAGCAGGATAAAGACGTTCGTCAATATTTTTTTGTGCCACAACAGGATACGAGTCGTCATCAAGATTGATTAGCATATAAGCCTCGGCATATATTTTTCTGTCAGGCTTATAGGTTGCCGCCTGACTTGACGCCGGAAGCGCCAAAAATGAAGTTATTAATATTATAAATGATAAAAATATACAAAGTGTTTTTTTCATAGACTTGACACCTTTTAAAATTAATTATATTATATTACATAGTTTAACATTTTTTTGACTGATTTTAAAGTCTATTTTTCATTTTTTTTGGAGAAAGTTATGGTATACATTACAGGCGACACGCACGGTGACATTTCGTGTTTCAAAAACCCTAAGCTTAACAAGCTTGGAGAAAAAGATATTCTTATTGTTTGCGGCGATTTCGGCTTCATTTGGAATCCGCACGACAAAAACGAGAAAAAAAATCTTGAGTTTTTAAAGAAAAGAAAATACACCATTTGCTTTGCAGACGGTGCACATGAAAACTTTGACATATTAAATTCCTACAAGCCATACAGATGGAAGGGCGGCAACACACATAAAATTGCCGACAACATTTATCATCTTATGCGTGGGGAAATTTTCACCTTTGAAGGCAAGAGCTTTTTTGTTATGGGCGGCGGGGAAAGTGACGACGCTTATATGAGGGAAGAAAGTGTAAGCTGGTGGGAAGATGAACTTCCGAGTGCCGAGGATATGAGAAACGGAGTAAATAATATTCGTGATACTGATAAAAATATCAACTATGTTATCACATACGAACCTCCGACAGTTGCAAAGGATATTTTAAAGCAAAGGTCTAATCAAAATATTATCATTTCTCCGCTTAATACATATCTTCAACAGCTTATGGAGAATGTTCAATATATGCATTGGTATTTTGGTTCACTTCATCTTGATTTAAACATCAGTAAAAAAATGACTGCTGTATTTAATGAAATAATACAAGTAGGCTAATGTAATATAGATAAAACACGGAGCAAGTACTTTTGTACCTGCTCCGTGTTTTCAGTAAAAAATGAAAGAAGAGAAAGTTATCATTCGTCTTTCGACTCGTTAATTACCTTTTGAGCAATATGCTCCGGTACACGCTCGTACCTTGCAAATTCGTTGGTAAATGAACCTCTGCCTTGCGTAATTTGGCGCATTGAGGTAGAGAATGTGCTCATTTCAGCCTCAGGAACTTCAGCAATAATTTCCTGAATACCGTCACCTGTCGGGTTCATACCCAAAACTCTGCCTCGCCTGCGGTTGATATCGCCTATGATATCGCCCATAGCATCATCATTTACGGTTGCACGCAAAGTTATAATCGGCTCAAGAAGAACAGGAGCAGCGTTTGCAACACCCTCTTTAAATGCAATGGAAGCCGCCATTTTAAAACTCATTTCACTTGAATCTACAGGATGATACGAGCCGTCATAAAGGGTTGCTTTAACTCCAACCATAGGATATCCGGCAAGAATGCCATTTTCCATACATTCGTTAAGCCCTTTTTCAACTGCCGGGAAGAAATTTTTAGGAACAGCGCCGCCGACAATACGTTCAGCGAATAAAAGTTTTTCTGTATCGTAGGGCTCAAACTCAATAAAAACGTCACCGAATTGACCGTGACCGCCGCTTTGCTTTTTATGTCTGCCTTGGGCAGAAACCTTTTTAGTAATTGTTTCTCTGTAAGCTACTTTTGGCGCTTCAAGCTTAGCCTCTACGCCGAATTTATCCTTAAGCCTTGAAACGGCAACATCAATCTGCTGTTCACCAAGACCTGCTAAAATCTGCTGATGTGTTTCTATATTATTAGTATATTTAAGCGACGGATCTTCCTCACAAAGCCTTGCAATACCTGAGGCAATTTTCTCTTCATCGCCCTTCTTAATTGCTGATACGGCAACTTTGTAAGAAGAAATAGGAGTGCTTACTCCGTCAAGCTTAACTACGTTTGAAGCTGAGCAAAGAGTATCACCGGTTGAAAATCCGGAAAGCTTAGTTACGGCTCCGATATCACCTGCCGTAAGTTCACCTGCATCAATCTGCTTAGCGCCAAAGAGTTTAACAATCTTGCCCATTCTTTCTTCCTTGCCTGTATTTGCATTAAATGCAGGAGTAGAAGAATTGAATTTGCCGCTGATAACCTTAAAATAAGAAAGTTTACCGATAAACGGGTCAGCAACTGTTTTAAAGCAGATAGCTGCAAGAGGTCCGTTCTCGTCAGCGGTAAGTTCGACCGGCTCACCGTTTGAATCAATAGCATATTCGCTCTTAGGGTTTGGGCAAACGTCTGCAATAAAATCAAGAAGCATATCGCACGCAATGCCTGTAATACCCGAAAGAGCAAAAACAGGAATGATAGAGCCGTCGGCAACGCCGAGCCTTAAGCCTTTGATTTTTTCCTCTGACGTAAGTTCTTCACCCTCAAAGTATTTTTCCATAAGCTCCTCGTCAGTTGACGCTACTGCTTCGGCAAACACTGCCTTGATAGCCTCAAAACGAGCCTCATCATCGTGAGTAAAAGCAGACTCCTTACGCTTAGTGCCATCATACTCATAAGCCTTTGAGTCAATCATATTATAATAAGCAACAACCTTGCCATCGGAAATAACGGGAACAACAACAGGGCAAACCTGAGTGCCAAACTTAGCAACAATACCGTTAAAGCACTTATAAAAGTCTGCTCTTTCATCTTCCATTTTCGTTGTTACAAAAATGCGTGACAAACCGTGAGAACCCGCACTCTTAAATGCCTTTTCAGCACCGACCGCAAGACCTGAACGAGCAGAAACAACAACGACCGCCGTGTCAGCCGCTCTCATACCCTCGCTCATTCCCATAGCAAAATCGAAAAGACCGGGAGTATCAATCAAGTTAATATTTTTACCTTTATATTCAAAAGAAGCAACGGCACTGTTTACGCTGATTTTTCTTTTTTTCTCTTCACTGTCAAAATCAAGAACAGTATTAGAGTCAGCGGTTTTACCCATTCTTTCCGTAGCGCCTGCAACATTAAGCAAAGCCTCGCAAAGAGTTGTTTTACCCTTAGATGCGTGACCTGCAAAAACAACATTTCTTATATTTTTTGCCTGAATACTCATAAAAATTACCTCTGATTTTTATTCTTGTGCATATTGTATAATAATTTTCAACATTAGTCAACACTTTACAGATATTTTTAACAATTTTAATATAAAAGCGCTGTAATATTTATGCATAATGACAAAATATATATATGATTTTAAATTTTGCATTATTCTTTAATCCTAAAAAGATATCGTTCTAAACTCAGTAAAATTTATCAAGCAAGTCAAGCTGCACACCTTTGACAATTTATAAGCAAAAGAAAAAAGCACTCCGTAGCGGAGCGCCTTTCTCTTTTTAAGGGGTAAAATTTATGTGAAAACGTAATTGGTATATATAAAAAGGTTGAGAAAAATTAATTCCTACAACCTTGTTGACTCGGATAACACTTCAGCAGCAGTTGAATTGTTGTTAAACTTTGTCCTTTTAGTATGATTCGGAACTGAATTTTTAACCATTGCACCTTTAAGCATAAAGAATGCAACGTTCTTGCTGATTTTTTCATAATCAACATTAAATATTTTAGCCGATGCATACTTGTTGAAGAAATTTATGAGCGGTCCCATACAAAAGGCTGTTATTATCGTGCCTATTCCGATATTTTTAATCTTCGAAATATCGCCTGAAAGAAGCGCCTTAGCGCCGCCGCTTACTATCAAGCCGACAAGCACAACAGTAACATCGGTTGCAACCCTCATCCATTTATATTCAAACTTC
This sequence comes from Eubacterium sp., assembly GCA_052272245.1. Taxonomy (GTDB): domain Bacteria; phylum Bacillota; class Clostridia; order Oscillospirales; family Acutalibacteraceae; genus Eubacterium_R. Next base: position 1,384 of record DAVZKM010000070.1, on the reverse strand, counting down.
GTCGACCTTGAAAGCATAAAACTTAATGCATCATAAGGACCGACACCGACATTTGCCGTGAAGAATAACGAACTAGCAAAGCAAAGAGTAATTATACCTACAATGAGAAGGGGTACTCTTAAAGCGTAAGTATAATGCTCATTGACTGACGGAGCAAAAAGACTTTGGAAAAACTCACACGTATAACCGCAGCCTACCATATTAAACACCGTTCCGACGCCAACCAATCCCCGATGTGCCACAATAATGACAAACACTAAAATCACAAGATTGATTATCAATTGATATGTTCCGAAGCCCATACCGATTGTGCTTGCTATATTCATATTCATAGACGTGAAAGGGTCAACACCGAAACCCGATAGGGAGAACATTGAAATTCCAAAACCCATAACAATGATACTGATAAGGGAGAGAACAACTCGCTTGACCATATGGTGCTGAGCGAACATATCTTTTATGTATCCGTATGCTTCGTCTTGAAATCTCTTCATCAGCCTATTTGCACCTCGTGCGTTCCTTTGTTTTCCTCTCACTGCCTACATTATAGCCTGATGAAATCAAAAATCAAGACCTTTTTTTGACTTTCTACCTATGTAACACATTGTACAAATAACAACATTGTTTTTTGTATAATGTGCACAAACAATTATTCCATCTGTTTGCCCAAAAAAGCCGCCGCTACCTGAACAAGTTTTATGTCCGACTCGCTTGGAAGCGTGTGGTTTTCGTCCTCCATCATACAAACAGCACCCGAAACATCTCCACCGTAAATAATAGGATAAACAACATTTGCTTTTCTGTCATATCCCTCTATCGCATTTACAGGCGGAATTTTATCATTAGTAATATGAATTGCTCTGTTTTCCATAAGCTCCTCAAGATTTTTAGTCACCCTGCGTTCAAGGATTTCTCTTTTGCTGATACCCGAAGCGGCAACAACGTGGTCATTATCCATAATAGCAATAGGAAGTCCTCCGCTTTTGTGGAGCACCTCGGCATATTGGCTTGCAAAATTAGATAATTCCCCTATCGGCGAATATTTTTTAAAAATAACCTCTCCCTCCGCATCGGTAAAAATTTCTAACGGGTCACCCTCTTTGATTCTAAACGAACGGCGGATTTCCTTTGGAATAACAATTCTGCCCAAATCGTCAATTCTTCTTACAATGCCTGTTGCTTTCATATCCATTCTCCTAATAAATAATGTAATTATTTCTGTAATATTTTGCACATTTTTAAAAAGTATATTCAATTAGCAAAATGGAATTTATTAACAAACATTTTGATTATTTTGTGCGTAACACAAAATTAAGGGGCGGCCGATGGCCGCCCCCCGCTTTACATAGAAACGGGATTTACCCGAACCTGAACCGCCGATAAC
>DAVZKM010000069.1:0-8802 GCA_052272245.1 Eubacterium sp. | reverse complement strand
ATATTTTGCCTTAATAGGATATTCATAATCAAAAAATACTCCGTTAAGATTATAATCATTAAGCAAATCGTTAATTTGCGTAGCAAGTGTATCGTTTCCAAAAGCCTTGGTATGCTTTTGAGCTTTATTTTCCATTTGAGATTTCCAATCGCTTATTCCTTCGTCTGCATCGGGACCCAAAATATTGACGTAGATATTTACATTTCTGTCACCTATAACGCTTTTTAAATTTTCAAGCGCAGTTTTCATCATTTTTCTGCCTGAATAATTTTCATTCTCATTAAATTGAAGTTCACCGTCAGAATCAAAATTAACGCAGGAGAAAAGAATTACATCAGTAATTGTGTCAAACGTATATGATTTCAAATCATCAATATTTTGAATTTTGTCCGCAAGAATATATGCAGTTACCCTAAAATCACTGTCAGGCTCATTATCGTTTTCGTAAACAGAAATTAACTTAACGTTTTCCTTGCCGTTGTCAAACTTTAATTTTAAAGAAGAAGTTTGAGTCGGAGAAAATGAGCAATATTTATATGTACTGTTATTTTCCTGTTCATAAATAATATTATCGCCGTTATATATCTTAAGCGGTGACGATACTGCTTTTTTCAACATAACAACAACGTTATTAACAGTGTGTTTATCAAAAGAAACAACAGCGGTATTATCATCTTCCCATTTAATCGTTGTTTCCTCAATCAAACCGTCAATATGAGCGCTTAACTGACGATCTTCCTTGTTCTGCGCACTGCAGGCACACAAGAAAATAAAAATCAAGGCAAGCAATACAGATAATATTTTTTTCATTTTTTATCCCCTTTTCTTTTAGATGCAGTGACAGCAAGAGTTGCCGCCCAAACACTTTCGGCACCGTAAATATTAAGCATTTTGGCACATTCATTAAGTGTTGAGCCTGTAGTTTTAACATCATCAATCAAAAGAATTCTTTTGTTGACTACAATATCTTTATCTTTCAAATCAAATGCGCCGTAAACATTAGTCTTGCGCTCACGTGAATTCAATGTTTTTTGTTCTTTCGTTTTTCTTACCTTTATAAGCAAATCAACAAGCGGAATATCCAAAATTTTCGAAATTTCATTTGCGAGTAAGTACGCTTGATTATAATCTCTTTTTCTAAGTGACTTCTTAGAAAGCGGAGTATAAGTAATCATATCAAATTGCATAAAATAATTTTCTTGAATACATTTTGCCATATCACGTGCAAAGCGTTTTGAAAGGAAAGGCATATATGCACTTTTGAAATTCAAAACAGCAAGCTTAACATTATCTTGATATAAATATGGTGCCACAATTTGCTTATATTCACTTTTATGCTTGTCGCAATTGCATTTTTCCTTACAAACACCGCAATATGTGCAATATGGCGGCTTATTAACAGGCAAATTCTCGCAATCGGGACAAACCGTCTTATCAAATTCAATTACTTCACCGCAAAATTCACATCTTTTAGTAAAAAATATATTTGATATTTTCTCTAAAACAATTTTTAAATCACTAATCATACTGTAACATACGGCTCAATCTTTGCAAAAGTAGAATCGCCGATACCCTTAATTTCCTTAAGTTGAGAAACATTTGTATATCCACCGAGAAAATCACGGTATTCCAAAATAGCCTGTGCCTTGGTATCGCCTATTCCGTCAATTGAAACTAAATCTTCATATGTGCACGTATTCAAATTAACAGGATAAGAAACACTTTGAGCAGAAGACGGTTGAGATGATTTAGTATTTAACACAGTTGTTTGAGCATCAGCGCCTGAATTCTCAGAAGATGCATCATTTTGGTTAGACGAAGAAGTTTTAATTGAGGTTTGGGAAAGCGTATCTTGCAATTCTGATAAAGGGGTTTCATTGACTTTGGGTTGAGAAATACCGTAAAATACAAGCAAAACAGAAACAAGAATGCAACCGATACCTATTGCGATTATGCCTTGTCTTTTTGAAGCGCTCATCTTTTTTTACCTCTGTTTTTTCCGGAACAATTATTCTTATGTGAACTCTTATTTTGATATTTGTTATTTTTATTAAATTGATTAGCAGAATGTGTAGGTTTAACAAGGCACTTACTGTCATATCCGATTAAATCATAACGTTTTGCACGCTTGAGTGCTTCCTCAACAAGCTTTTGATTTTTAGGATTAAAATATTGAAGAAGTGCTCTTTGAAGCGCCTTATCATGTTCACTTTTTGCTACATACACCTTTTCCATAGTATAAGGGTCAAGCTCTGTATAAAACATACACGTTGAGATAGTGCCGGGAGTTGGATAAAAATCCTGTACCTGTTCGGGTCTTATATGATTTTTCTTTAAAAACAAGGCAAGTTCAATCGCATCATCAAGAGTAGAACCCGGGTGAGACGACATAAGATAAGGTACTAAATATTGCTCCTTATTAATCTCGCCTGTGTATTCAAAATATCTGCGTGAAAATTTGATGTAAGCCTCAATATGCGGCTTACCCATTTTATCAAGAACTGCGGCAGAACAATGTTCAGGCGCCACTTTAAGCTGACCGGAAACATGATGCTCAACAAGTTCCTTAAAAAATGTATCGTCTTTATCCTCAAGAAGATAATCATATCTTATACCGCTTCTTATAAATACCTTTTTAACTTTAGGAAGTGAACGAACCTGACGAAGAATATCAAGATATTCACTATGGTCAACACATAAATTTCTGCACGGCTTAGGTGCGAGGCATTTTTTACCCTTGCAAAGGCCGTGTTCTTCTTGAAAAGTACAAGATGGTTTTCTAAAATTAGCGGTAGGGCCGCCTATATCATGAATATAGCCTTTGAAATTTGGCATATGAGTCAGCTTTTCAGCTTCTGTCAAAATGCTTTTCTTTGAACGAGAGGTAACATATCTTCCCTGATGAAAAGCGATTGAACAGAAATTGCAAGCACCGAAGCAGCCACGATTGTGAGTAATTGAAAACTCAACCTCTTTAATTCCCGGCACGCCGCCGAGTTTTTCATAAGACGGATGATATGCCCTCGCATATGGCAGTGAATAAATTTTATCAAGTTCATTTTGATTAAGCGGCGGCATAGGTTTATTTTGGACAACCATTACTTTTCCGTGTTTTTGCTTAATAAGCCTACCTCGAATATGGTCCTGTTCATCCTGCTCGATTCTGCAAGATTTGGCATATTCCTTTTTACTGTTTAATACATTGTCAAAACTCGGAACTTCAACACCGTCATACGGCGTTTCATATGTTGGACAGGTATAGCAGGTTCCGAGAATATCGTGCATAGTTGAGATATCCTCACCGCTGTCAAGCCTTTCAGCTATTTGAACAGTTTGCTTTTCACCCATACCGTATGTTAGCAAATCAGCTTTTGAATCAATAAGAATACTCGGTCTGATTCCGTCATCCCAATAATCATAATGAGCAAATCGGCGAAGTGACGCTTCAAGGCCTCCGATGATAACAGGGCAATCCGGATATATCCTTTTAATAATATTTGAATAAACAATAACTGCCCTGTCAGGTCTTTTTCCTGCAATACCACCGGCAGTATAAGCGTCGTCATGTCTGAGTCTTTTAGCTGCAGTATAGTGGGCAACCATTGAATCAATATTACCGCTTGTAACCATAAAAGCTAAACGAGGACGGCCGAATTGAGTAAAATCGCCGTCGTTTTTCCAATTAGGTTGACTTAAAACGGCAACTCTGTAGCCCTCATTTTCCAAAAGCCTTGTAAGTATAGCAACGCCGAACGACGGGTGGTCGACATAGCTGTCGCCTGTTACAAAAACAAAATCAACATCTTGCCAACCTCGTTCAAGCATATCCTTTTTATTTATAGGTAGAAAATCCTTCATATATTTCCTCTAAGCAATCAAATTTTAAGTACAATAACCAATTATTCATTAATATCGTTATAATTTTCAGTTACAACACCGTCGTCTTCAATCTCATCCTCATCAAACGACATTTGCTCAGTATTTTCTGAAGTAAAAGGAACTTTGTTTGACGAATAAGCCTGCATTTCAAGCCATTGCTGGCGATTGATAAGTATTTCTCTGCCTTTTGAACCGTTAGCAGGACCTATAATACCCTTTTCCTCGAGTTGGTCAATAATCTTAGCGCCACGTGCATAGCCTACGGAAAGCTTACGTTGTAAAAACGAGGTGGAAGCAGTTCCGGTTTCAAGTACAATATCAACAGCTTTATCAAAAAGTACATCCAGCTGGTCTGCATCGCCGTCATCCTCAAACGGTGAAGATTTCTTATCTTGAACCGCCTTGGCTTCAATTTCCTTAGCGATTTCTTCATCATATTGGCTTTCACCCTGATTTTTAACAAAATCACAAAGTGCTTCAACTTCTTCATCTGAAATGAAACAACCTTGAACACGAAGCGGTTTTGAAGCACCGACAGGATTATAAAGCATATCGCCGTGGCCGAGAAGCTTTTCGGCACCTGCGGCGTCAAGAATAGTACGAGAGTCAATTTGGGATGAAACGGTAAGTGCAATTCTTGATGAAATGTTAGCTTTAATAAGGCCTGTAATTACGTCGACAGACGGTCTTTGAGTTGCAATAACAAGATGCATACCGACGGCACGTGCCATTTGCGCAAGACGGCAAACGGAATCTTCAACCTCTTTGGGAGCCGCCATCATCAAATCCGCAAATTCATCTATAAAGATACAGATTTTAGGCATAGACTCCATATCTTCATGCTTTTGAACATATTTATTGTATCCCTCAATGTCACGAACGCCAACCTGCGAAAGCTTTTGATAACGCTGAAGCATTTCACTTACAGCCCAACCAAGAGCACCTGCCGCTTTGCGTGGGTCGGTTACAACAGGAACAAGAAGATGCGGAATATTCGCATATTTTGAAAATTCAACCTGCTTTGGGTCAATCATTAAGAATTTAACCTCGTCAGGCTTAGCTCTGTAAAGAATAGATGTAATAATCGAGTTCATACAAACGGATTTACCGGAACCTGTTGTACCTGCAACAAGAAGGTGCGGCATTTTTGCAATATCACAATAAACACAATTACCTGCAATATCCTTACCGATGCCGGCAGAAAGAAGTGAACGTTGCTCATAAAACTCAGGTGTGTCTATAAGCTCACGCATAGAAACTGTATTTTTAACAGTATTCGGAACCTCGATACCTACTGCAGCTTTGCCCGGAATGGGTGCCTCAATTCGAACATGAGTAGCCGCAAGATTAAGTGCTATATCATCAGCAAGATTCGTAATTTTAGAAATACGCACACCTGCCGCAGGCTTAAGCTCATATCTTGTAACCGTAGGGCCTCGTGATATATCGGTAATAGTTGCATTAACATTAAATGAGCGAAGCGTTTCAATAAGTCTTTGAGCGTTTTCCTTAAGCTCGCCGCTGATATCTGCAGTTGATTTTTTATTAGGCAAACTGAGAAGTTCTACAGAAGGAAGTTTATAGTTGTTTACGCCTGATTCCATTGCTTCTTTGGAAACGGTAAAGTTTTCGCTTTTATCTGCTTTTTTCTCATTAGGTTTATCCTCTGAAGCATCCTTAACTATTTCATCAATGCTCTTAGGCCTCTTTTCCTCTTTCCTGTTCGTAGCATTTTTCAGCATTTCAATATTGGAATTTTCACGGTTTATTTCATCAATTATTTCCTTAGGTACCTTTGTCATTTCCTCGTTGGAAGAGGCAGCCTTCTTTTTTCTTGATTTTGGCTTTTTGTCTTCCTCAGGGGGTTGAGTATCAAGCGGAACATCAATATTTTCTTTATTCATTCTTCTGCGTTCAATGCGCTCTTCAATAGCCGGAGCAACCTTTTCGTATGTAACTTTTGCGGGTTTAGCTGCGCCTGCAATAAATTGAAATACAGTAAGACCTGTCATAAGAAGCAAATCAACAATAAACAGCACAACGCTTATAATAATAGCCGGTGCTTTGCCGAGAGTGAGCAAAAGCCATCCTAACACTGCACCGATAAAACCGCCGTTAAATTCAAAGCTTGCTGATTTATAACTGTTAATTATAGTTTCCTTAAAAGCATCTCCTGTTGAATTTTTAACAACATGAATGAATGTTGCAAGAATGAAAACCATTACAAATGCTTCTACAATCTTAGCCGTGTAACCGTAAGCGTCGTCGCCCTTAGCCGAAAATATAACTGTAACAACAATGGTCAAAAGCGGCAAAACAATAGCGGCAAACATACCGAATATGCCGACATATACATTATGCAGCACATTCCACAGACCGTTGCCTGAAACAACGGCAAGGCAGAAAAGTATAACTGAAACGGCAACTGTTGCAATTTCAGTTACTCGTATTGCGTCAGCTCTGTCTGTAGTTTTTTGCCTTTTAAATGATTGTTTTTTAGATGTATTCTGTTTTGTTTTTTTATTAGTCTTTTTTGTTGCCATATGTACCTCTGATTATTTTATAACAAGTTGAAAAGTCCCGATAATTGCACTGATTACTCCGATTGAAATATCATAATATGCAATATAATCCAACGCACGTTTTTTCAGTACAAATATAAAAAGCTTAACTGCAAAAAACGAAGCTAAAATCGAGATAACAAGCCCGATTATCGCAGAAAGAATATTAATTTTGGTAACAGCCACGCAAAGTTCAACTATACCCATTACAATAAGAGTAGGAACAGACATTGTAACGGCATATCTAATCGCATATTTTTGGCTCATACCAAGCAAAATCGTAAAAGCGAAAATTGCACCCATAAAAGAGCAGCCTCCCGTCGGCAAAGCAAGAAAGCCGATTAAGCCCAAAATCACTGCATTTGCCCAATTAGGAAGTTTATTTCTAATTGAATTGATAAGTGAATTTGTAACGATAAGAAGCACGCCCAAAAGAGCTAAGCATACACCCTCGCCCAATATGGTTTTATTATGCGACGTCCTGTTAAAAAGCATATAAACATTACCGTATTTACCGGCAGGGATTGCATAAATAATAAAGAATAAAAACGATAGAATCGTCATAAACATAAATTCCCTTTGCGGTGAAACATTTTTTAAATCAAGCCTTTTATGGAAAATGTCCTTCCACGTGCCAAAGAAATTTTTAAAAAGATTAATAAATAATTTATAAAACGCAATGAATAAACCGATTGCAATTCCTATATGTATAACGCCTGTCAACTGCGAGCAAGCGTTTGTAAATCTGCCTGAAAAATTATGAAAAATTACAGAATGTCCGCTTTCAGACACGGGGAACACCCAAGTGAATGCCTGCCCTATCGCCTGAAATATTGCTGTTAAAATCCACATCATCTATACCTCCGAATAAATATGCGTTATCCAAATGATAACCGGTGCGTATATAACTGTAAGGGTTGCTTGACCTAACAGTATTGTTTTCACATATTGATTTTGAAGAGTAGAAAATATCTGCTTCATTAATAATACTCCAAAGCATATTATCTCTCCTCAATCATTTTATCTAAAAAATCAAGAGCATCGCCAAGACCGCCAAGTTTGTCAATCAGACCGCATTTAACAGCGTCCTCTCCGTCAAGCACAGTACCGACGTCCATAACAAGCTCGCCTGTCTTCATCATAAGTGCCTTAAAACTCTTTTTATCAATAGAAGAGTTGTTAACCACAAAATTAACTATTCTGTCCTGCATTTTTTCAAAATATGAAAGCGTTTGAGGCACACCGAGAACAAGCCCATTCATTCTGACAGGGTGAACAGTCATAGTAGCACTCGGAACAATAAAGCTCTTTTTACAACTGACAGCAAGCGGAACACCGATTGAATGGCCGCCGCCGAGAACTAAAGAAGCAGTAGGAGTTTTCATGGTAGACAACAATTCAGCTATTGCAAGCCCCGCCTCAACATCACCGCCGACTGTATTTAAAATAATCAGCAGTCCTTCTATTTCCTTGCTTTCTTCAATTGCGACAAGCTGCGGAATAACGTGCTCATACTTTGTGGTTTTGTTTTGGCTCGGCAGAATATAATGGCCCTCGATTTGGCCAATGATTGTTAAGCAATGAATAAAATGGCCGTCTTTTGAAACGGTTATAGAACCTGTTTCAAAATCATCAGACTGCTCAACCGACTCCTCTGTCGAAACATCCTCGCTGTTATCCTTATTGTCATCTTGTCCATTTTTGTTTTTTATTTGAATATTATCAAGCAAAATCAACACCTCAAATGTATTTTGCCCAAAATACTCCAACATAATAGGATATTTTACCACAAAAGAGTGATATTTTCAATATAAATTCTTTATTATATTAATTAATATATTATTTAAAAGATTTTTACTGATTTGTAATTGACAACGTTAAATATTTGTAATAAAATATCATTTGATAATTTTATTAACAAGTAGGAGGACTTTTTAACAATGGGACTTACTATTGCTCAAAAGCTTATTAAGGCTCACCTTGTTGAGGGTGAGATGAAGGTTGGCACCGAAATAGGTTTAAGAATTGACCAAACCTTGACTCAAGACGCAACAGGTACAATGGCATACCTCGAATTTGAGGCTATGGGCGTTGACAGAGTAAAGACAGAAAAATCTGTTGCATACATTGACCATAACACATTACAGACCGGTTTTGAAAATGCCGACGATCACCGTTACATTCAATCAGTAACAAAGAAACACGGCATATATTTCAGCAGACCGGGTAACGGTATTTGCCACCAAGTTCACCTTGAAAGATTCGGCATTCCCGGCAAAACCCTTATTGGCTCTGACAGCCATACGCCTACAGGCGGCGGTATCGGTATGCTTGCTATGGGTGCAGGCGGACTTGATGTTAC
>DAVZKM010000068.1:0-8931 GCA_052272245.1 Eubacterium sp. | reverse complement strand
CCTAAGGGAAAGGTTTTTGATAAGTGGGTTACTAAGAGCAATACTCACGGTGTTAAGGACAAAAAGGTTAATATTTCCTCTAAGACTAAATCCTCAATGAATCTTCTTGTTGAAAAATGTGATTGTACCATCACGGCTACATATAAGGCTGCAGAGGGCGCTCAGTATGACGTTCAGGTGCTTGGTGCAGACGGCAAGAGCATGTATTCTCAGCAGTATGTTTCTGAAAATACAAGCGTTGACATTACTGCTCCTGCTCCTACTACACCTTATACAGTATTTGACCATTGGGAAACAGATGACAAAGACGCTGTTGAGGACGTTAATTCTAAATCAACTAAGGTTAATGTAACAAATAAAGATATCAAACTCGTTCCTGTTTATAAGCAGAGCGAAACTCCTACCTTTGCCGTTAAGGTCGTAACAGGCGAGGGCGGCAACGGCGAATCAACAGGTGACGGCTATTATGTTGAGGGTGACAAGGTCGAGCTCGGTGCGGCAGTTCCTAAAGAGGGCTATATGTTCTCTCATTGGGAAAATAAGGATTCCTACGGTGTAGGCACAGGCATTGCACTTGAAAATGAATATTATTGGAATACATCATTTGAAATGGTTGACCGTTATGCTTCCATCGTTGAAAAAATGTTTGACGAGGGCGTAACTCTTGTATTCGCAGGTGGCAATGATAAGGAGGAATCGGCTTATACGGCTAAGTATAAGTTTGATGCAAGTCCAAGCGTTGTTGCGGCAGGCGTATCTCACAGTGACCAGGCTTATGCTGTAGTTAAGAATTACGGCGAGGCTGTTCAGGATTGCCTTAAGGATTTTAACGGCGGTACTGTTGTGGCGGCTGACTGCTCAACAGACGGCATTTATGTTGACGGTATTGCAGATGGCACAGACGAGGAAAAGGCAATTAAGGAAAGCGTCGATAATGTTTATAAGGCGCTTGCAAACGGCAAAATCACACCGTCACGCTGCGAGGGCGGCGCAGGCTATGAATTTTGCAAATCATTTAGTGAGAAAAAACTTTCAAATTGCTTTACTCTCAATGGCTGGTTTGTAGACGCAACAACTACTAAATAATCAGATAAGCCTCCCTTGCAAAGGGGAGGCTTGTTTATTGACGTAATTTCATATTTTATATATAATATGAGGTGTGGATATGAAAAACAAATCTAAAAAAGTTATAAGCTATACTGCTGCTTTAGGTATATCTGCTGTTTTTGGAATTATCGGTTATTTTATTTTTAAATATGTATTGCTTGGCGCAAATGCTTGTAAAATTTACCCTTTAGGTATTAACAGGCACGGAATCATTCCTGATTTCATTTTATTTATTTTTATAGCAATTATCTTTTTAAGCAAAGCATTAATTTGCGCTTTTTGTAAGCCTGATTGTAAACCTATCAAAAGAACTCTGATTGTTATTATTTGCATTGCAGGCTTTGTCACATTTGAAGTTTGGGCTAATACAGATTGTATTACTTTTAACGATACGGGAATGGTTGCGGTTAATTCGTTTAATGAAAAATACGAGAATATAACCGTTTATAAAATTAAGTACGCCTCAGATGGCGTCGGCGGGATTATAGATTATCGTGACCAAACAAATTGCGTGATTGATTATGGCAAGGGATTTTACGAAGTGCCAATTATGACCAACGGTACTTATGAGCAAAAGCAGTTTGACGCTCAAATAAAAAAGCATAATGTAAAAGTAGTTACGGTAGAATCATCGGGCGATATACCAAACTATAAATAAAAAAGGCTGAATTGTGCCCTCGTCGAAAGAATTTCATCAAACACGGAATTTCTTTCGACGACGTTGAAAACACTTTAGTTATCACTTGCTGTGAAACGGTACACTGTACTGTTTCTCCCAAATTCACAAGCGAATTTGGAGCTGCGTGTCTCTTGTGCTTTTCACAATTCACTCCTCAACAGTTCTGTTTGAAAATATCAAGCTTATGCACCAAATGGCGGCAAGTCCTACAAGGCTGTAGATTATTCTTGCAAAAACGGAATCCTGTCCGCCGCATATCCAAGCAACTAAATCGAATTTGAAAAGACCCACAAGCCCCCAATTTATGCCGCCTATTATATTCAAAATAAGTGCAATAATATTGACAATTTTCATATTTATCACTCCAAAAATAAAAGTCATTAGTAGTATGATACCGCTAATGACTTTTATTCATTAATTTTGAAATTTTTAAATATTGGTTACAATGATTTCGCACTTGCCGCAAATTTCATATTTGCCAAAGCCTGCCGGAATAAAGAAACTGTCGCCCTTTTTAAGCGGATTGCCGTTTATTTCACCCTTGCCGTCAATAACAAGCACGTGGTTAAAGGATTTTTCATCTGCCTCAAGAGTAAGCTTTTTTTCGACGTCGTAATGATTAACGGTGAATAAATCACATTTTGTAAGAAGTGTTGAATCAAAACCGTCGCCGACAATTTTGCCGCCCATAGGTTTAATGTCATATTTCGGCGGCTCGGTAACAGATACGTCAACTGCCTTTTTTACGTGAAGCTCTCTTGGCTTTCCGTCCTTGCCGAGTCTGCCGTAATCATAAACCCTGTAGGTTGAATTTGAATTTTGCTGAATTTCTGCTATCAAAACACCCTTGCCGATAGCGTGAACGGTGCCTGCTTCAATAAAGAATAAGTCGCCTTTTTTAACATTAACCGTATTTAATACGTCAAGTAATGTGTTTTCTTCAATTGCTTTTTTAAATTCTTCCTTGCTGATTTTTTCCTTGAAACCATAAACAAGCTGAGCGTCAGGCGTTGCGTCAATAACATACCAAATTTCTGTTTTGCCGAACTCGTGCTCAACTCTTTTTGCATATTCGTTGTCAGGGTGAACCTGAATTGATAAATTATCCTTAGCGTCAATCAGCTTGATAAGAACAGGGAAGTAAGGAAAGTCTAAGCTCCTTGTGCCTACAAGCTTTTCCTTGCCTTCTTTTTCAATGACCTCTTCAAGCGTTTGACCTTCAAATTCACCGCCGTCAATTGTATTCATTCCGTCCTTATGGCACGAAAGCATCCAGCCCTCCGCCAAAATGTCCAAATCACTTTTAAAACCAAAATCGGTTTTAAGCCTTGTGCCGCCCCAAATATAATCTTTGAATACGGGCTTGAGCTTTAAAATATCCATTTTATTTACCTCAAATATATCTATAATACATATAGATTTTAATTATATTTATATAATATCAAAAAACTACTATACTTTCAATCAAAAATAGTGTAAAATATAAACATTAATTTCGGAGATTTGGTTATGAATGTTTTGGATGTTCAAAATTTAACACTTTCTTTTGGTGAAAATACGCTTTTTTTCGACCTCTCGTTTGACATTCAGGATAAGGAAAAGGTTGGCTTTGTCGGTGTAAACGGCGCAGGCAAAACTTCACTTTTTAAGATTATTACAGGCGAGTATAAAGCTGACAGCGGTAATTGCTTCATTTCTAAAAATGCAAGGCTCGGCTATATGGAACAACATACCTGTTCAAATGATAAAACTATTTGGGCGGAGCTTGTTTCTGTTTATGACGATTTAATTCAAATGGAAATTGAACTTGATAATATTAATGAGGAACTTAAAAGCAATCATTCCAAGGAACTTATCGACAGACAGGAATATTTAAACGATGAGTTTACCGGAAACGGCGGACTTACCTATAAATCTATGACACGCTCAGCTCTTTTGGGATTGGGCTTTAGCGAGGACGATTTTGAAAAGCCTACCTCTAAGCTTTCAGGCGGTCAAAAATCTAAGCTTATCCTTGCAAAACTTTTGCTTTCAAAGGCCGATTTTTTACTTCTTGACGAGCCGACAAACCACCTTGATATCAGTGCTATTGCGTGGCTCGAGGATTTTCTTAAAAATTTCAACGGCAGTTGCCTTATTATCAGCCACGACAGATATTTTCTTGACCGTGTAACGAATAAAACGATTGAACTTGAAAATAAAAAAATACGCTCGTACAAGGGCAATTATTCCGAATTTCTTGTTAAAAAAGCAGCTGAGCAAAAAGCAATTGAAGAAAAATATGAGAATGATATGAAAGAGATTGAACGTCTTGAAGGTATCATTGCTCAGCAAAGGCAGTGGAACAGAGAAAAAAATATCAAAACTGCCGAGAGTAAGGAAAAGGTTGTTGAAAAAATTAAGGCTCAACTTGTAATCCCCGATAAAAAGCTTGAAAAAATCAGGTTTGATTTTACACCTAAATGTGTATCGGGCGAGGATGTTTTAGAGGTTGACTGTCTGAAAAAATCGTTTGGCGACCGTGTTGTTTTCCAAAACGCAAGCTTTAATGTCAAAAGGGGAGAACGAGTTTTCCTTTTGGGCGATAACGGCTGCGGCAAAACTACGCTTTTAAAAATTCTTATGGGTGATTTAAGTCGAGATGACGGAACGTTTAAATTTGGCGCAAGCCTTATGACGGGATATTTCGACCAGGTTCAGGCTAAGCTCGATTTGAGCAAGTCAGTGCTTGATGAGGTTTGGAGCACATATCCGTTTATGACCGAAACTAAGGTTAGAAACGCACTTGCCGCTTTCCTTTTCAAGGGGGAAGAGGTTTACAGAGGGCTTGATGTTTGCTCCGGCGGTGAGCGTGCAAGGGTTGCGCTTTTGAAACTTATGCTCGGCGGGTATAATTTTCTTTTGCTTGATGAGCCGACAAACCACCTTGACGCCTTTTCACGTGAGGAACTTGAAAATACACTTCTGAATTACAGCGGAACTATGCTTATTGTATCTCACGACAGATATTTTATTAATAAGCTTGCTACTCGTATTGTTGAACTTACCCCGAACGGCTGCAACAATTTCCTTGGAAATTATGATGATTACAGCGAGCACAGATATGTAAGCGATGTTAAAAAAGAAGAAAAGCAAAAGCCCAAGGTTAATGATTACAAGCTGAAAAAAGAAAGGCAGAGTAATTTAAGAAAGCTCAATACTCTTTTAAAGCGCCTTGAGGAGGAAATCGAGGAAACCGAAAATGAAATCGGCAAATATGAGTCTGAACTTTCGGGCGCAGAGTATGAAAAGCTTATGGAATATACTTCTAAAATCGACGAACTTTCAAAAAAGCGGGATGCACTTTATGAAAAATGGGAGAAGGCATCTCTTGAACTTGCACAATTAGAGGAAGAATAGCTATGTCAAAAATTGTAGTTGTCGGAGGCGGAGCGGCAGGGCTTTTGTGTGCGGCTAAAAGTGCCGAAAAGGGCAACGATGTTATTATAATAGAAAAAATGAATAGATGCGGCAGGAAACTTATGATTACCGGCAAGGGCAGATGCAATGTTACCAATGCAAGCTTTGAACTTGATGATTTGATATCAAACGTGCCTACAAATCCACGTTTTCTCTATTCTGCATTTTCAAATTTTATGCCTTATGATACTATGGCTTTGTTTGAACAACTCGGCGTGCCGCTTAAAATAGAGAGGGGAAACCGTGTTTTTCCTCAAAGCGATAAGGCTGTTGATATTGTTGACGCACTTGTGAATTACGCTAAGCAAAGCGGTGTTAAAATAATTCAAGGAAAAGTAAACGCATTTGAACTTGATGGTAACGCAATTAAAACGCTTATTCTTGATGATAAAACTAAAATTGAATGTGATAAGGTTTGCCTTTGCACCGGCGGTAAAAGTTATCCGCTTACAGGCTCAACAGGCGACGGATATACTCTTGCAAGGTCAGTAGGTCATACGATTACACCGCTAAAGCCGAGCCTTGTTCCTCTTGTTTGTCCTAATAATTTTATACCAAGGCTTCAGGGCCTGTCGCTTAAAAATATCGAGATCACTCTGTTTGAGGAAGGAAAGGCGATTTATTCTGATTTCGGAGAAATGATATTTACTCATTACGGTGTATCGGGTCCGGTTATTTTGTCTGCTTCAAGCCATATTAAAAATATGGGCAAAAAGTCATATAAAATTAAAATAGACTTAAAACCTGCGCTTGATTTTCATACTCTTGATAAGCGTATTTGCCGTGATTTTGAAGAATTTGCAAATAAAGATTTTGTTAATTCTCTTTCAAAACTCTTGCCGAATAAGCTTATTCCTGTTATAGTTTCATTAAGTGGCATTAAGCCCGGTGAAAAGGTTAATCAAATCACAAGAGAACAAAGGCTCAAACTTGTTGATTTAATTAAAAATTTCTATGTCGATGTAAGTGATTTTCGTCCTATTGATGAGGCGATTGTAACCTCGGGCGGAGTAAATGTTAAGGAAATCAATCCTAAAACAATGTGTTCAAAAATAATTGATAATTTATATTTTGCAGGAGAAATTATAGATGTGGACGCATATACGGGCGGCTTTAATTTGCAAATTGCATTTTCAACTGCTGTTTTGTGCGCCGATAATATGTAAATAAAGAGGTAATCAGTGTGAAAAATCACACTATATAAATTATCACTTGCTACGAAACAGTCCGCCGGGCTGTTTCTCCCAAATCCTTATGGATTTGGAGCCACGTGTCTCTTGTGCTAACGCACAATTCACTCCTTCAAAATTTGCCTGCAAAATAATTTTGAAATGGCTGAAATCACCGTTACGCCTGTTCAGGCAACGCAGGTAATCAGGTGATTTTTAATAAACTATATGTTGTCTGAAAGGCTATGGTGATTATGATGAATGTTGCAATTGACGGTCCTGCAGGTGCAGGCAAATCCACAATAAGCAAGGGCGCAGCGGAGAAACTCGGCTTTATCTATGTTGATACGGGTGCTTTGTATCGTACAATCGCACTTAATGCTATAAGACGTGGCGTTATAGATAATAAAGATGAAGTTGTTAAAATGCTTGATGATACCGATGTTGAGCTCGGTTTTGAAAACGGCACACAATGCGTTTATCTGAATGGCGAGGAGGTTTCTGCTTTTATCCGCACTCCTGAAATTTCTATGGGCGCTTCCAAGGTGTCGGCTATTCCTAAGGTTAGGGAATATCTTCTTGACCTTCAAAGAGATATTGCTAAAAAGAATAACGTTATTATGGACGGCAGGGATATAGGTACGGTTGTTTTGCCTGATGCAGAGTGCAAAATTTTCCTTACCGCTTCTCCTGAATGCCGTGCTCAAAGAAGATATAAGGAGCTTATTGAAAAGGGCGAGAACGTTAAGTATGACGACGTGTTAAATGACGTAAATGAACGTGACTATAACGATTCTCACAGAGAAATTGCACCGCTTAAACCGAGCGAAGAGTCTGTTATTGCCGATACTTCAAAGCTGTCGCTTGATGAGTCAATTGCACTTATTGTAAAAATAATAAAGGAGCATATGTAAATTGAAAGAATTTGATTTTACCCAGATTAAGCATTATAAGCTTTATAATTTTATTAAAGCGGTTTTTCGTCCTCTTGTTAAGCTTGTTTATAAAGCAAAGTATAAAGGACTTGAAAATGTGCCCCAAGGCAAGGGCACTAAATACATAGTTGCCATTAACCATACCAGTGCGATTGATCCTATAATTGTTGCGTGTCCTAAGCAACTTCCTCCGCTTCACTTTATGGCAAAGGTTGAACTTTTTAAAAATCCTTTTGGCGCTTGGTTTTTAACCCATATGTATGCTTTTCCCGTTAAAAGAGGAAAGGGTGATACTACCGCTATAGAATACGGTGAAAGAATTCTTAACGAGGGTCATGTAATGGCTATTTGCCCTGAGGGTAAGAGAATTAAGGACAAAGACGGTGTTCCGCAAAAGGCTAAGGCGGGAGTTGCTATTATTGCTAAGGCTACGGGCGCCGATATTCTTCCTGCTGCAATCTGCTGCGACGGTAAAATTAAAGCCGGTAAGCAGGTTACTGTTTCTTACGGTAAGATTATCAAAAACAGTGAACTTGGGCTTGACGGAGAAAATGTTTCACCAAGTGATATTAAAGCGGCAGCTAATATGGTAATGGGCAGAATTACCGAGCTTTGGGAGGCTGAACGCAATGCAGGTTAATCTTGCAAAAACAGCAGGATTTTGTTTTGGAGTTGACAGGGCGGTTAATCTTGTTTATGATTTGCTTCAAAAGGGTGAGAAGGTTTGTACTCTCGGTCCGATTATTCATAATCAGCAGCTTGTTGATGATTTAAAAAGCAAAGGCGTAAAAATTATTGATGACGTTTGTGATTGCCCCAAGGGGTATACTGTTGTAATCAGAACTCACGGAGTTGAAAAAGAGGTTATCGATAAGGCCGAGGACGGTAATATTAAATTCATTAATGCAACGTGCCCTTTTGTTTTGAAAATTCACAAAGTCGTGTCAGAACAGCCTGACGGTACGGTTACTCTTATTGCAGGGGACGAAAATCATCCCGAGGTTTTGGGTATTCGCTCCTACTGCAAGGGTGAAAGCTTCGTCTTCAAAAATGAAGAGGAACTTCAGAAAATTATTGAAAATCTCCAAAATTCAGGCGAAAAATCGGTAATTTGCGTCTCTCAAACGACTTTTTCGCTAAAAGAATGGAAAAAATGCGAAAAAATAATAAAAAAACTATATACAAATTGCAAAATTTATAGTACAATATGTAATGCTACAGCCGATAGGCAGGAAGAAGCGGCACTGCTTTCAAAAAAAGCAGACGCTATGATTGTCATTGGCGGTAGGCATTCATCAAATACCTGTAAGCTCAGGGATGTTTGCAAGGCAAATGCCGATACGTTTCTTATTGAAACTGCGCAGGAACTTAAAAACATTAATTTGAGCAAATACAGTTATGTTGGTGTTACTGCCGGGGCTTCGACACCCTCGGTAATTATCAAGGAGGTACTAAAAACCATGTCCGAAGAAAAAATTGAAAAGGAAGTTGAAGTAGCTGCAACAGCTGCGGAGACAGCAGAAACCGCTGATAAGGCCGCTAAGGCTGCTGTCAAAGCATCTGCTGATGGTGAAGCAACCTT
>DAVZKM010000067.1:0-9016 GCA_052272245.1 Eubacterium sp. | reverse complement strand
AGAAAGAGGTAATCACTTCAAGTCAATTGTCAACGCTTTGTATGTAATTTGAGGTCTTTTAAGAAGATCTATCATTTTGCAGCCACGCTCAAGTGGCGTTGTGCCGCAATCCTCCATAATTTTTTGAAGAGTATCGGTAAGGGGAATTGATTTTTGCTCGATTCTCTCCCTTTCCGCCTTAACCATTTCTTCCTTACTTATAAATTTATCATATCTCGCCTGCGAAATCAAGCCGATTTTGTAGCCAATCGGTGTTAAACGAACATCAGCATTATCTTGCCTTAAAACAAGACGGTATTCGCTTCGGCTTGTCATCATTCTGTAAGGGTCGGTACAGCCTTTAGTTACAAGGTCGTCAATAAGAGTTCCGATATATGAGCCGCCACGGTCTAATATCATAGGTTCTTCACCTTTAATTTTAAGAGCCGCATTAATTCCTGCCACAAGACCCTGCGCTGCCGCTTCCTCATATCCGCTTGAGCCATTGAACTGACCTGCGCCGTAAAGTCCTTTTATAGAATTAAATTCAAGTGTTGCATTAAGCGCCGTCGGGTCAACGCAGTCATACTCAATCGCATAAGCCGTTCTCATTACTTGCGCATGCTCCAAACCGGGAATAGTATGAATAAAAGCAAGCTGAACATCCTCGGGCAGGGAAGATGACAAGCCCTGAAGATACATTTCCTCAGTTTCAAGTCCGCAAGGCTCAATAAAAAGCTGATGGCGCTCCTTGTCTTTAAATCTTACAATTTTATCCTCGAAAGACGGACAGTATCTTGGCCCTTTGCCCTCAATTTTACCCGAATACATAGGGCTTCTGTCCAAATTTTCAAGAATAATCTGTTTTGTTTTTTCATTAGAATAAGT
Organism: Eubacterium sp.; assembly: GCA_052272245.1. Taxonomy (GTDB): domain Bacteria; phylum Bacillota; class Clostridia; order Oscillospirales; family Acutalibacteraceae; genus Eubacterium_R. The sequence goes on along the minus strand of DAVZKM010000067.1, from coordinate 8,149 downwards.
TATATGACAGCAAACCTTGTTCTTCGGCGCTGTTTGAGTTTCAAAGCTGAACGGTACGGTTTCTTCGTCACCGTCCTGCTCTTCAAGATTTGAAAAATCAATCGATTGCCTGTTCACTCTCGACGGAGTACCTGTTTTAAATCTTCTTAGGGGAATGTCAAGCTTTTTAAGCGCTTTTGACAGCTCTGTTGCCGGGAACATTCCGTCAGGTCCGCTTTCGTATGAAACATCGCCGATATATACTCTGCCGCCGAGAAAAGTTCCCGTTGCAATAATAACAGCCTTGGCGTTAAAAAGTGCTTCAAGCTTTGTTTTAACCTGCCACTCTCCGTTTTCCAAGCGGTAAAGGTCAACTATTTCGCCCTGCCTGATATCAAGATTTTTCTGAAGCTCGAGAGTATGCTTCATTCCCTGCGAATATTCTCGCCTGTCAATTTGCGCTCTGAGTGAATGAACGGCAGGTCCTTTTCCAAGGTTGAGCATACGGGATTGCAGGGTATATTTATCTGCCGCCTTGCCCATTTCACCGCCGAGTGCGTCAATTTCACGCACAAGATGACCTTTAGACGTTCCGCCGATTGACGGATTGCACGGCATATTGCCAACCCAATCAAGATTGATTGTGAAAACGGCAGTCTTAGCGCCGAGTCTGGCAGCTGCAAGGCATGCTTCAATTCCTGCGTGACCTGCTCCGACAACTATTACGTCATAGCTTCCTGCAAAATATTCCATAGCTTTACCTCCTAATTTATTTGCCTACGCAAAAGCGTGAAAATATATTGTTTACTACCTCTTCGGTAGCCTTTTTACCCGTAAGCGCCAAAAGTTCGTCAACTGCGCTGTCTATCATAACGTTAATTGCATCATAAGTCAGTCCGATTTCAGCCGCCGATAATGCCTCGTTTATATTTTCACAAGCCATTTGAATACATTGCTTTTGACGTCTGTTTGCAATGAGCGCAGCAGAGGAGTCAAATTCCTCAACACCCAATATATTTTTAACCGCCGTTTCAAGCTCTTTAAGCCCTAAATTATTTTTAGCTGAAATATAAACAATGCTTTCAAAATTATTTTTTATTTTATCCGTATCGATTTTAGGGGAGAGGTCGGTTTTATTGATAACGGCAACCGCCTTTTTGCCCTTGCAAGAGTCAATCAGCATTTTATCGTCATCGTCAAGCTCACGTGAACTGTCAAAAACAGCAAGCACGAGAGAGGCGGCGTCAATTCTCTCAAGCGCTTTTTTAATTCCGATTGCTTCCACAACGTCGTCGCTCTCTCTAAGCCCTGCCGTGTCGGAAAGGTGGAGCACAAGCGAGCCGAGCCTAACCGAATTTTCAACAATATCTCTTGTCGTGCCCTCAATGTGGGTGACGATGCTTTTTTCTTTACCCGAAAGCATATTCATAAGCGTTGATTTTCCTGCGTTCGGCCTGCCGGCAATAACGGTATTTACACCCTGCGTCATTATCATTCCGCTTTCATAATTATCAAGCAGCTCTTTTAATTCGTTTTTTGCATAAGATAACGTATTTTTCAACGTCTTTTCGTCAAGCTCCGGTATTTCCTCGTCGGGATAATCAACCCATGCCGCCATTGACGCACTCAGCGACACGATTTTATCAAGAACATTTGCTATTTTATTGCTCAAAGAACCCTGCAAAAGATTAAACGACGCCTTAGCCGCCTCCTGACCGTTTGCCGATATCAATGTGGCAACAGCCTCTGCTTGCGTAAGGTCCATTTTTCCGTTTAAAAACGCTCTTTTGGTAAATTCGCCTGCTTCGGCAGGGCTTGCACCTGCATCTAAAACAGCCTCCAAGGTTTTTTCAACAATAAAAATTCCCCCGTGAACCGAAAGTTCAACAACATCCTCACCCGTGTAACTTTTCGGAGCACGAAAAACAAGCGCAATCGCATTGTCAAACTTTTCGCCTTTTGAATAAACATTGCCGAATTTTGCCGTATATCCTTTAAGCGAGGAGAGGGGAGTATTATCCGCTGCTTTAAATACTTTTTGCGCAATTTCAACCGCACAATCACCGCTGATTCTTATTACACCTATTCCGGAAACGCTGTTTCCCGTGGCAATTGCCGCAATAGTTTTACTCATTATTATCCCTCCTGCTAAAGTGTTCTTATGCAAAATAATGGCGAACAAAACTGTCCGCCATTATAATATAAATTGGTTATCAGTCGTTATTTTGGCTAACTTCGATTTTGCCGAACTTCGGCATATCCGCTCTGTCAGCCTTCTTTTCTCTGTTAGAGTCAACAGTGCTCTGAGCAGGAGACGGACGTCTGCCGCCTCTTCTGTCATTTCTGTAATTACGTCTAACTCCGCCTTCAGGCTCAATAAGAACTCGTCTGTCCATTCCGCTGCCTACCGAACGTGAGGTAACACCCTCAACCTCCTGCACTGCGGTATGAATAATTCTTCTTTCATACGGATTCATTGGCTCGAATGAATAACGTCTGCCTGTTCTTGCAACAAAATTTGCATTCTTTGTTGCAAGCGCCTTAAGAGTTTCCTCTCTCTTTGCTCTGTAGTCGCCTACATTAAGAGCAACTCTTACATATTTATTAGTTCCATTTTTAATAGCAAGACTTGTAAGATACTGAAGTGAGTCAAGAGTTTCGCCTCTTCTGCCGATAATGATACCGTAATCCTCACATTCTATTAACATCTCAACTGTGCCGTCAACAACCTTTGCCGTAATCTTTGGGTCAACAACATTAAGACCTTCAATCATTGTCTTAAGATATTGGCAGGCATAGTCAAGGTCAATATCCTTCTCGCTGATTTCTTCTTCCGGTTTATCTGCCTTGGTTTCTTTCATAGGCTTTTCGCTTGCAGGCTTCTTTGGTGCCGGCTTTTTAGGAGAATTTACCTTTTTTTCATAGCTCTTTTTAGGAGCGTCGGCCTTTTTCTCTTTCTTGCCGTCATCATAGCTTACCTTAACCTCGGCATCACAGCCACCGATTAAACCAAAAAACTTCTTCTTCTCCGGATACTTGATAACTTCAACGTGAACGTCAGCCATTTCCGGAGCGTTGAGCTGAAGCTTTGCATTTTGGGTAGCTTCTTCAACTGTTTTACCGGTACCGATAAATTCCTTTATCATCTTTATCCTCCGATAATTATTTCGTCATTTTTTTAATATTTTCTTCACGTGAACGACGTTCAATAGTGTTTTCAACCATCAATTTTGCCTGCGTTCTCTTAGGCGGATGAACCTTGAAAATATAAATCTGCTGTAAAATAGCAATAATATTTGAAATAGTCCAATAAAAACCGACTGCAGCCGTTACCTTAAACGCAATGTAAAATGAGAAGAACGGCATCATAAGCATCATCATCATCATTTGCGCATTCTGCTGAGATGCTGCCGGATTGTTTTTCTTTTGAATGATTGTAGAAACAACGCTTGAACCGAGTGATGTTACAAGTGAAAGAATAGGAATTATAACAATAATGCCGTCTTTCCAATGCGGAATACGAGTCATATCAAGGCCGAATAATGTCATACCTTGCCTGTAGGTTTCAATATCACTGCAGACATTCGGGGTAAATATCTTCGGGAATGACTGTATAAGCGCTTCCTTGTAAGCAGGGAAGTTCTCGAGTATGTTCAACTGAAAATAAGTTATTTTTGCATCAGCGTTACCCGTGATTTGCTGATAAATCGGCAAAATCACCTTGTAAATCTCGTTTGATGCATCATTAAATCCACTTGCACCTAAAACATACTGAATTGGATAATAAATTATACCGATGACACCCATAAGGAAAACCATTTGAAAAATCATAGGACCGCAGCCCATTTGCATAGGGTTATGACCTTCTCTTGCATAAAGGTCCTGCATTTCCTTGTTAAGCTTGTCCCTGTCTCTCGGGTCAGGATATTTTTTATTAATCTTTTGGATTTTAGGTTGCAGTCTTGTAGTTGCCGCCATTGATTTCTGCTGCTTAACGTTAAGCGGCAAAAGAAGCAAACGGGTTACTACAGTGAAAATAATAAGTGCGATAAAATATTGATTGTTAAGCACATCGAGCAAAAACTCCATACATTTACCAAACAACCAATAAAGCGGCTTAAAAACTGCCATACCGTTTGAAACGGCATTAGCTGCCATTATAATACTGCTCATTATTTGTCCTCTTTAGTTTTTTTAGGGGGAACAGGGTCCCAGCCACCTTTGGAAAAAGGATTACATCTCAAAATTCTCCAAGCTGCAAGCAAGCACCCTTTAAAAATACCGTGAACTTCAATAGCTTCAAGAGCATACTGCGAACACGTGGGCGTATATCTGCAACTTCCGTGGGAAAACCGAGGGCTTAAGGTCAATTGATAGGTTCTGATTAAAAAAATCAACACCTTTTTAATTGCGTTTCTTAAAGCACTCATCAGTCTATTACTCCCAATGCTTTAAAGTGCTGCTCCATTTGCTCAAGCACCTTCTGCATTTTAACCTTCGGGGTTTTTGTGCGTGCAACAAAAACAAAATCATAGCTGCCGTTAATCCTTCCCTCAAGCTGAGAAAAGGCGGCTCGAATAACTCTCTTTGCTCTGTTTCGCTCAACTGCACAGCCGATTTTTTTACTTGCGGTAATGCCTGTCCTTACTCCTTTTGTGCTGCTTTTTGCAACATATGTCACAATGCAGGAGGAAGCTTTGCTCTTACCTTTATAATAAAGTCGGCGAAAATCTTTATTTTCCTTTAAGGTTTTGCTTTTCACCAAATCGCACCCAATCTGTAATTAGTAAGAAAGTTGCTTTCTGCCCTTTGCACGACGGCGAGCAAGTACCTTTCTGCCGTTCTTTGTTGACATTCTCTGTCTGAAACCGTGTACCTTCTGTGCGTGTCTCTTCTTTGGCTGGTAAGTTCTCTTCATTTTTTTCACTCCATTTCTGAAAATCAAACTTGTCTTAATTTTCGTTTGCTCTGTGCGGTATAGCACAGGCGTGCGGAATTTGCTTATCTTTAAAATTATCGATAGCAACACTTTCCACAATATCGGTAGATATTATATATTAGTTTTACGCCTTTTGTCAATAAAAAAATAATTATTCTTGTATTTATTTTATTATTATATTATAATAGCACTATATCTTGGGGAAAGTTATTTCATATACACAATTTTATTTAAGGGAGATACCGTTATGATAGGAATTATCGGCGCAATGGATACCGAGGTTGATAACATAAAAGCTCAGGTAAAAGGCAAAACAGTCAGCGAAATTGCCGGAGTTGAATTTGTTTGCGGATTTATTGAAGACGTAACCGTCTGCGTTGCAAAATGCTCGCCGGGTAAGGTCAATGCCGCTTTATGCACTCAGGCCATGATTGATAATTTTGATATTGAAATGATTATCAACGTAGGTGTTGCCTGCTCGCTTTCAAGTGATGTTATTATCAAAAACGTTGTTATAGCAAGCGATGTTTGCGAATATGATATTGATATTACCGCTTTAGGTGAGCCGAGAGGTTTTATCAACGGGCTTAATGTTATCAAAGTTAGGGCAGATGAAAAAATTTCCGAACTTTTGGCACGTACCGCCATTTCCTGCGGTGAAAAAATTCATAGGGGAACCATAGCGAGCGGCGATACTTTTATAGCAAGCAGTGAGCTTAAGGATATGCTCAAAAATGAGTTCGGCGCAATTTGCGGCGAAATGGAGGGCGGCGCAATAGGCCACACCTGTGCCGCTAATAACATTCCTTTTGCCGTTTTGCGTTCAATCAGCGACGGCGGAGATGAAAATTCTCAGCTTGATTATCCCACATTTAAAAAAATCGCCGCAGAAATCTCTACGACGATTATACTTGAATTTATTAAGCTTCAAAAAAACCAATACACTTTATTCTAAAACGAATGTATTGTAAATAATATTCTCTGCCTTGTCAATAAGGCTGTGGAGCGCCGTTTTCTCGCCGAGGTCCGAGCCTGTTCTCGATTTATCTTCAATGAATACAAATTTTGCGTCCTCAACCGAAAGTGCAGCCGAAGCAAGCTCCCTGCCGAGAGTATAGTCAAGCTTGAACATTTCCTTAGGAAGCAATCCTGCTTTTGCAAGCGTAATTGCGCCACGATAAACGCACAGCGTATAGTAATCCGAAACATATTTCAGCGCACCCTCGTCGCTTCCGGTTGCAACAAGGTCAAGCAAATATTTTGTTGCTTTGCCAAGAGTAAAAACGGAAAATTCACCGTTTTCTTCTTCCTGCTGATTCATAGCGTCAACGTCAAAGCCGTTTCTGCTTTCGCTCACACCCAAAAGATAATCGGTTGTGACACTGTAATACTCACTGCAACGTATAACAAAATCGAGCCCGCATTCTCGGATGCCTTTTTCATAATGGCTCAAAAGCGCTTGAGAAATACCAAGGTCAGTTGCCGCCTTTTTTTGGCTTATGCCTCTTTCTCTTCTGAGTTGTGAAAGTTTTAATGCAAATTTTGAAATTTTTTCGTTTTTGTCAGCTCTTGCGGCTTTCTTTTCATCAATTTTTGTACTCATAGCAACCACCTCGTTTATTACAAATAGTATTATATCACTATATTACTATTTGTAAAGCACGTTGTCCTATTTGTAATATTTTGTAATAATTGGCTTAAAAAGGAGAATTTCACAATGAAATCTTATAACTTATATTTCTTCCGTCACGGAATTACCAAGGGAAACTTAAACGCACAGTATATTGGGCATACAGATTTGCCACTCACTACAGATAGTATAAATGAACTTCATTCAATCAAAGCAAGGCATCACTATCCAAAGGTTGACGCAGTGTTTTCCTCACCGCTGAAAAGGTGCAAAGACTCGGCTGAAATTATGTTTCCCGATAACACGATTATAACAATCGATGATTTTATTGAATATAACTTCGGCGAATTTGAACAGTGTACGGCTGATGATTTAAAGGATAACGAGGATTTTAAAAATTGGATAGGCGGCGACATTTATGCAAAAACGCCGTATGGCGAAAGCAATGCGGAATTTGCACAGCGAATTTGCGCCGCATTTGAAAAGGTGATTGACGGCTGTATCAAAACCGGAACACAAAATATTGCAATCGTCGGCCACGCAGGCGTGCTTATGACCATTCTTTCCTGCTACGGCTTGCCCGAAGCGCCTATGGCTCATTGGCAAATGGATCCGGGCTACGGCTTCAGGCTTCGTATCACCCCGTCGCTTTGGATGCGAGCAAACAAGATTGAGGTTATCGACACCGCACCTGAGAGTATGCAGTCGGTTGTGAATAAGCAGCCGTAACCGTGCCGAAATAAAAAGGAATTAGAAATCGTATCATCTACGTGTTTCTAATTCCTTTGTTTTTTATTTCAATAACATTTGAACGTTTCTTCGCAACCGGCTATTTAACAGCTCCGCCGTTGTTTGACGAAGCATATCCAATCCAAGTCGTGCCTACGTTAAGCTTTACATCATTTCCATTTGTATCTTTAATTACAAGAACGCCGTTATTTACGCTCCAGTTAATATCAATAACTGTTCCGTCGGTTGCAAGCTTGCCCTTTCCGCCTGCAAGTTTATAGTTGCAGTAAACTTCGGACGAGCCGCTGTTTTTGTAGTTAGCCTTTGAAACGTATTCAGTCTTATCAAAAAGAACAATAAGATTTTTTCTTGCAACGTCAGTCTTGTAATCGTTTGAGTGATACATTTTGTCGCTTGAATCATATGTCCAATCTCTTGTAGATGTTCTGTTAGAGAAAGTAAGTCCGAGAGTTTTGCACTGCGTATCGCTTACTGTTGACTCTTCGCTTGCGAAATTGAACTTTGTATATTTGCTTTCATTAGCGTCTGTTCTGAAGCCCTCGCCTTTAATAGCGTCGGCAATCTTTGAACCGTACATAACGCCGGTATGCTCGGTTGATACACCTCTTGAAGAATCCCTGCCAAAGAGCGCAACCTTGCCTGAATATGTCATTTGGTTGATATGGTCAACTTTGTCCTGCCTAAAGATTGTGTTAGCGCCGATGTAGTTAGTGCCTTTCTTCGTCTGGCTCTGTCCCCAATGGAGGAAAACAGCGTCAAAAAGCTCTGAAAATTTAATGTAAGGAGGCCTTGCACTTCTCATCGGTCCGATTTGTGACTCATCCAGCTGATTCAGCGGGCAGGCGGACAGG
>DAVZKM010000066.1:0-9057 GCA_052272245.1 Eubacterium sp. | reverse complement strand
AACAGCAGTTTGGTTCAGAAAAATGCCGCACAAAAAATTTCATAGGCAATGACTGGCCGCAGAAAATGTTGAAACCGCTCAGGTTACATTTGCCGCAAGGGACAGCGAGGTTGACGGCAAGCCGATTAAGCAGGGCGAAATTATGGGCCTTTGCAACGGCAAAATTAAATATATCGGCGATAGTATTACAGATATTGCCGTTAAAGCTGCTCACAAGCTGTTCAAAAAGGGCGAGCACTCACTCATCACAATTATTTACGGTGAGGACGCAAGCGAGGATGACGCAGAAGCTGTTGAAAAAGCGCTTTACGAAAAATACGGCAGTGAGGTTGAAATCAGCATTGTAAACGGCGGTCAGCCAATATATTATTTTATCATCTCGGTGGAGTAAGATATGCTGAATTTAGATAGCAATATACAATTTATTAAGGGTGTCGGCGAAAAAAGAGCCAAGATGTTTAACAGTCTTGGCATCTTTGACGTTGACAGCCTTATTCATTTTTACCCACGAAAATATGAGGATTGGACGGTTGGCAAAACCGTAAATGAAGTAAGCGACGGGGACGCAATCTGCATTAAAGCAACGCTTATCACTCCCATTAAGGAGGCTGTGATTAGGCGAGGATTGACGCTGTATAAGTGCAGATTTTCAGACGGCGAAAACGTAATTGCCGTAACAATTTTCAATAACAAATACCTTGCAAAATCGCTAAAGGTTTATGAGGATTACTTTTTATACGGGAAAATAGACAAAAGCTTTTTAACAGCTTCAATGAGCTCGCCTAAAATCGAAAAGGCAGACGAAGCGCTTGCGATTCAGCCTGTTTACCCTGCCAAGGAAAAGCTGACCTCCCGTGCAATTTCAAAGGTTATGAAAATCGCACTTGACGAAATTCATCAAATCCCCGAAACGCTGAGCGATGAAATTATGCAAAAATACGGCTTGATTTCACTTGATAAAGCAATAAGAGATATTCATTTTCCAAGCAGTGCCGATGATTATCTGCCTGCAAGAAAAAGGCTTATTTTTGAGGAACTTTTAACACTCCAGCTTGGCTTATTAAAGCTGAAAAGCAACAAAAGATGCGAAACCTCTATAAGAATCACAAAAGATTACAGCAAGGAATTTGAAACTTTTTTACCGTTTACTCTCACCAATGCGCAAAAGCGCACAATCGGTGAATGTGTGGCTGATATGAAAAGCAAATTTCCCTGCAACCGCCTTGTTCAGGGTGATGTCGGCTCCGGCAAGACCGCCGTTGCGGCAAGTCTTATTTATACCGTTATCAAAAACGGATATCAAACGGCTATGATGGCGCCGACTGAAATACTTGCCGTTCAGCATTTTGAAAGCCTTACAAAAATGTTTTCAAAATCAGATTTAAAAATTGCTCTTTTAACAGGCTCAATGCCTGCAAAGCAGAAAAAAGAGATTAAAAAAGCGCTCTTAAACGGAGAGATTGACCTGCTTATCGGCACGCACGCCTTAATCCAAAATGACGTTGAATTCAGAAAGCTTGCGCTTGTTATTACCGACGAGCAGCATCGCTTCGGTGTAAATCAACGTGCCACGCTTGCCCAAAAGGGGCAGAATGTGCACACAATCGTTATGAGTGCCACCCCTATTCCGAGGACGCTCGGGCTTATGCTTTACGGCGACCTTGATATAAGCGTACTTGATGAGCTTCCGCCGGGCAGGCAGGCTGTTCGCACGGACGTGGTTGACTCAAGATATCATAAAAGGCTTTATAAATTTATTAAAGATGCAATCGCACGTGGCGAGCAATGCTACATAGTTTGCCCTGCGGTTGAAGAAAACGAAACTAATATAAAAAGCGCCGAACAGCTTGCCGACGAGCTTGCAAACAATGATTTTAAAGGCTACAATCTCGGAATACTTCACGGCAAAATGAAGCCGAAGGACAAGGAAGCGATTATGAAATCCTTTGCCGACGGCAAGGTAAGCATACTCGTTTCAACCACGGTTGTTGAGGTTGGCGTCGATGTGCCAAACGCAACAATTATGGTGATTGAAAATGCCGAACGCTTCGGTCTTTCAACGCTTCATCAGCTTAGAGGACGAGTAGGCAGAGGCAAAAAGCAGAGCTACTGCGTGCTTGTGTCCGACGCAAAAGGCGAAGCCTCACGTGAAAGGCTTATGACTATGAAGCAGTTTAGCGACGGCTTTAAGATTGCCGATACTGACCTTAAATTGCGAGGTCCGGGCGACTTTTTCGGCTCACGCCAGCACGGTCTGCCCGAACTCAAAATCGCCGATATGGTCGAGGATATGGGCACTCTCCAAAAAGCGCAGGAGTGCGCAAGGGATATTTTAAAATCCGACTTTAGCCTCAATAACCACCCGGCATTAAAATCTCAAATGAATAAAATGTTTGAGAAAATAGTTAATTAAAAAAGTAGGAACTCAAAAAAATTCTTGAGTTCCTACTTTTTCCTTTACATTTACACCGCTTTACGCCTTGAGTTGAGGTCAAGCACGCTGACAAAGCAGCCGACAACGAGCAAAACCGACAGCGTTACATTCACGCTTGACAGCCTTACGGGAGTTGAAGCATTTGCAAAAACGGACAAATCAACGGGGAAAAGGTGCAAAAGAAGCTTCATAATAAAATAAGACAAAACGCTTGAAATGAGCCTGAAAAGCATAAATTCAAAATAGCTCATTTTAAATTTTCTAAGTACGCCTGAAATTTGAAGGTGAATACAAATTCCGCCAAAGGACAGAAATGCGGCAGTAAGCGGCAGAGAAAAATCGCCGCCGCAAACTCCGTTTGTTATCTCAATAATCGGCAAAAGCGGCTCGGGAATTTTAACTATACCGCAAAGGGCGGAAAACAAAACGATATATGCCGTTATCACGATTACGCTTTGCGCCGCCTTAGGTGCGGCGAGTGTGAGTGCATCACCCAAAGGTACATATTCGGTAAGTGAATATGTACTTTTTTCTATCCTTTTTTCTTTAAACGAAAGTACAAAGCCGATTATAAGCGATGAAATAACATTTGATAAAAACAGCATTACACCTATTTTGGTATTGCCGAATGTTGCCGTGCCGACAGCGGTGATTATAAAACCGCAGCCGCCGCAAAAATTAAAGCACATTAAGCGTTTTGCCTGCTCTTCATCTATCCCCCCTACCTCGAAAAGCTCCTCCGTCAAAAGTGCGCCCGTGGGATATCCGCCGACAAGACCGAAAAGAATTGCCGAAAAAGCCTCTTCGGGAAGATTAAAAAACACTCTTGAAAAATTTCCGAGCAGCTTTATCAAAATATTGTTTGCGCTCGATTTCATAAAAGTCAAAAAAATCATCAAAAGCGGCAAAAGCGACGGCACAACTGTATTCATTGCAAGAATTAAACCGCCGTAAGCCCCCTGACGTGTATTTTTTGAAAAAATGACAAACAAAGCGGCAAGAAAAATCAAGCAAAGCGTTTGAAAAAAGGAATATGTAACATTTTTTATTTTCATTTATACCACCATTAATACTATGGTTAAAATTTACATTTTATACAATAATATATATATTGATTAAATATGTAAATTATAGTATAATAGTTAAACTATCTTAGATTGGAGATAAAATATGGACAACAAAATTCCTAATATGGATTATGATGCCGATGAGGTTATCAACGAATTTAAGGAAAAAATCAAATGGCCGAAAAGCGACGAGGTAACGGCGGTGGTTAAGCCGACAAAAATTCCGCTTCGCCTGCTCATTTCTTTCCTTATCACGGCAGTAGTGGGCGGCATTGCTTACTATATGATGCTCCCGGCATTAAACTTCAAAGACACACAAATGTATCTTTTCTTAATTCTTCTTGTTGTGGTATTTATGCTTTCATTTGCACTTGTTTGCACAGCCAACAAGAAAATCGAAAGAAGAGAATATGTTAAGAAAAAATCGAAAGTACCCGCAATAATTATCGGTGTGCTCGTGGTTGTTATGGCGGTTGGATATCTTACCGGTGTAACCCTTTTCCGTGCAAAATCGTACAGCGAGCTTCTTACAATCAGCGACGGTAACTTTGAAGATGACTTTAAAGATATCAGCTATGACAAAGTTCCCCGACTTGACTCTAACCGTGCAATTGCGCTTGCCGACCAGCAGTTAGGCTCTCTTGAAGAATACAAAAGCCAGTATGTTGTAAGCAACAATTCAACTCAAATCAACTACAAAAATACCCCTTGCAGAGTTGCATATCTTCAATATGCCGACTTCTTCAAATGGATGAATAATACTAAAAACGGTACACCGGCTTATATGCTCATTGACCTTGTAAGCCAAAAGGTTACAGCAGTAAATTGTGTTGACAAATTCGGCGAAGGCATTAAATATTCGCCTGCCGAGCTTTTCAATGAAAAACTTATTCGTCACCTTCGTTTCCAGTATCCTACAGAGCTTCTTGATACTCCAAACTTTGAAATTGACGACAATATGCATCCATATTGGATTACAGCCGTGCTTGACAAGACAATCGGTCTTTACGGCGGCACGGACGTTAAGGGTGCAATCATTACAGACGCACTTACAGGCAAAAGCAAATATTACGATATCAAAACAGTAAAGAATGACAAGAGCCTTAATTGGATTGACGTGGTTTACAGTGAGGCGCTCGTTCTTGAGCAGTACAACTATCACGGCAAGCTTCAAAACGGCTTTTGGAACTCAATTATTTTCCAAAACGATGTAAACATTGCTTCAACAGGCAGCGGTAACATTGCTATGGACGATGACGTTTGGGTATTTACAGGTGTAACATCTGCCGAGTCAGATACTTCGAACTTCGGATTTATACTTATCAATCAGCGTACTAAAGAAGCAAGATATTACAAGAGCCCCGGTACTACGGAAATTTCGGCTCAAGAATCGGCAACCGACGCAGTACAGAACTACGGCTATCAGGCTACATTCCCTATTCTTTTGGGAATTGACGGAAATCCAACCTACTTTATGTCACTTTACGGTGACAGCAACACGGTTAAGGGATACGCATTCGTAAGCCTTAAGGATAAAACCGTAGTGGGAACAGGGCTTCTTGATACGGCAAAGAGTGATGCCAAGGCGCTTAACAATGCTATTGAAAACTACATTGACGCACTTAAGGAAAAGGGCATTGCAGACAATGTTGACAAATCGAACATAATTGTTGACGAAAGCAAGATAAGCGAGTCAGACAACGCAGACATCACGGACGATAACAAAGCAAACGATAACGCAAATAATACCGAAAACGAAACAACAACTAAGCCGAACGAGGAAACCGCAAAGGGCAAAGTTACAGGCAAGGTTGAAGATATCAAAACAAGCGTAAACGACGGCAATTCGGTTTATTACCTTAAGGTTGACGGAAAGTATTATTACATTAACGTAGGCGACTGTATGGAAGTAATGCTTGTAAATAAAGGCGACACCGTTGAGATTAAAACAGACGGCGGCAAAGGCACATTTATTCAGGCAAACAGCATTACAATAAAATAGTTAAAATATAACAAAACAAAAACCCTGTTTCAGCGAATGCTGAAACAGGGTTTTTTACAGTCTGAGGGCGACCAACGGCCGCCCCTGCGATATAATTTTTATTTAGTCTTAACAGATTTAATTTTAGACCAAGATGAGTATACCTTGACGCTCTTGCCGTTTACCTTTGCATTCTTGTAGGTACGAACACGAACATAGTAAGTCTTTTTAGCCTTTAAGCCCTTAAATGACTTAGAAGTTTTCTTGTTGCCCTTAATAGAATAGGTTGAGGTTTCTCTCGAGAACTTCTTTGAAGTTGAAATTTGGATTTGATAACCTGCTACGCCTGTCACCTTTTTCCAGTTAGCCTTAAAACCTTTTCTCGCTTTTTTAAGCTTCTTGATTGAAACTTTCTTTTGCTTTTTATTTACATAGCTGCCATCCTTAGCATATGTTGCAGCCTTTTTGATTGTCGGCTTTGTTGTTGAAGGAGTGGTAGTAGTTGTTGTGGTTGCATCATAATCCTCTTTAGCCTTGAGTGCATCATAGAAATACATAAGACCTGTGAGTGCGTCTGCAGTTGCAGTTGCATTTTCATCCTTATCGCTAAGAGTGTAGATGTAAGCGCCCTTTGCAGCTTTACATTCAAATGCAGAAAGCTCGCTGTAAATCTTCTGTGCCTTATCAAGGTCATTTGCAGCAGAATAAGCGGCAAGTGCAAGACCTGTTGAATCGGCATTTACCTTTGGTTCACCGTATGTGTTATCAAAATTATAAAGATATCCGCCATCCTTCTTAAAGTTTTCGATTGATGCAAGCGCATCATCTACAAATGACTGATAATTCTTATAAGGCGCAACAGCAATTACAAATTGAGAGGTACTGTCTGTGCTGGTGTAATAAGTTGAGCCTGTACCAAACTCATAATAATTGTTTACAAGGAAGTTCTGTGCCTTTTTGAGATAATCTTTAAGACCGTATTTATTTGCTACAGTAAAGATTGAGGAGAAAAGGTACTGGTTTTCGTTATCCTTAACAAGTTTAACATTTTCAAATGCTGCCAAAACATCATAGCCCTCAAAGCTCTTAACATTATAGCCAAAAGCTTGAAGCGCTAAAATAACGTTTGCATAAACGCCTGCCGACTCTCCTTTAATAGGAGCCCAGCCGTTATTTTCGTCATATCCTACAACTGATTTAATCTTTCCGCCGTTTAAGTCAAGATTTTCCTTAACGCTCTTTGCGAATTCAGCCTTATATTCGCTCATATTTACGCCTGCACGTATAAATGAGTTAAGACTGTTGACATTGTCAACGGTGAAGCCTGTCTTTTTAACAGACATAAGATATGTTGCACTTTCGTTAATTTTTGCTTTAACGTCTTTGCTTGTTACCTTGCTGTCTGCCATTGCATAAATCCCTGTAAAAAGGGAAGTCAATGCAATACAAATTGCAAGTGTAACCGAAATTAATTTTTTCATATTTATTAACCTCCTAATATGAAATCATTTTTTATATGAACAGGTGTATGTAAATACAACCTTATCACCGTCTTTAAGCTTTTTTGAATCTGCGCTTACGTTAGGATATACGCCGTTGACCATATACATCCAGCCGCTTTGCTTGCCGCAGTCAAATTCATCTATATTATTTATCCCTACAATATAAATACTGTAAGCTGTGGTTTTTGCAGTATAAGTTAAGCCTTTATCGTTGCACGCTTTTTTAAGCAAATCATAGACTGTGCTCTTGCTTTTAAGCGTGGTTTTATAATTTTCAAGCATAATTCCGTTTTTAGGAACGTAGCTTTCGTGCCCTTTTTTCAAATCGTCCATATTATCAAGAATTGACTTACATTCAATCGTGATTGAACAGTTAATCTCGGATGAGGATGTTTGAGTAACTTTATGCTCGCTTTTTGAGCTCACAACTGCCTGCGCATTTTCCGACTTTGTAGTTGATACACTTGCCGATTTTTCGGCTTTTGCTTTTGATTTAGATTTACTTTTTGACTTACTTTTTGACTTACTGTTCGAATTTTTTGAAGCTTCGGTAGTTTTTTTATTATCCTTTTTTAAAGAGGACTTAACGGTAGTAGAAACTTTTTCGCCCTTTTTTGTCGTTTCTTTTTTTGATTGTTCTTTTTCTGCTTTTGAGCTTTGAGCCTCAAGTGTAGATTCTGCAGCTGCCTTGCTTATATCCGACATCTGTTCACTTGAGGTTGAAGAAACAAGGCTTGTACCCATACCGCCTGCCACATTAGCGGTTTTGCCGTTTGAGCAAGAGCAAAACACCGTCAAGCATAAAATTATTGATATTAAAACGCATAAATATTTACGCATAAAAAAATCCTCCGTCATCGGACAGAGGAAAAAATACAATAATAGTACGGACTTTTAAATCATTGCTTTCCCTTGCCCAAAAGCTGAATTTAAGTTTGCGGCAGGTCTCCCGACTTATGATATAGCATTGCTTAAAAAATCGCCTTCTCGGTTTCCCAATGGCTGTTGATTTTTCTTCATCAAATACGGTAATGGCTGTTGCTTGGGAGTCTAACCCAATTCCCTTTTAATTTCTCGCAAAGGAGAAAACCGTCTGTTATTCAATTTAAGAAATTTAATTATTTTTCGTATACGCTCTTTTTGAGCACACCGATATACGGCAAATTACGATAATACTGGTCGTAATCAAGACCGTAGCCTACAACGAAAGCGTCAGGCACGTCAGTACCTACATAGTCAGCCTTGATATCGGCTATACGCCTTGCAGGCTTATCAAGAAGGGTAACAACTCCTATAGATTCGGGATTACGCTTAGAAAGCATATCGTGAATATATTTAAGCGTGTTGCCTGTATCAAGAATATCCTCTACAAGCAAAACATCAAATCCCGTCAAATCATCCGCCACATCCTTGATAATATTGATATTACCGCTTGAAACAGTGCCTGAGCCATAGCTTGAAGCCTGAATGAAATCAATATTGCAAGGCAGGTCAATATATCTTGAAAGGTCCGTAAAAAAGTAAATTGAGCCTTTAAGAACACCTATGAGCAAAAGCTTTTTTCCTTCATAGTCTTTCGTAATCTGCGACGCCAAGCGATGCGCAATTTTATTAAGTTCTTCCTCAGTCACAAGTATCTGTTCAACGTCCTGATGCATAGTATTACCTCTCTGTTCTCATTACCGTTAAAGTATAGCATTGTTTAGGCATAAAGTAAAGCATATTTTAATATTAAATCTGCCGTATTTCGACAAAAAAGACATTCGCTTTTATTTTTGCGAATGTCTTTTATATTTTTATAAAAGTCCGGTTTCTTCGACTTTCTTCTCAAAAAAGCGCATTGGCTTGCGGAAAAGATATCTGAAGAGTGTACCGATAAGAAGGCCGATAAAGAAGTAAACAAAAAGTTTGCCGAGACAAATCCAATAATTATTGCCGTAGGTACCGCAAACACATTCTCTGAGTGCGTCAATAACAAAAGTGTACGGCAAATAAGGGTTGATTGCTCTAAAGAATGTGGGTGTTACATCAATCGGGAATGTACCGCCGCAGCCGCCAAGCTGAACGACAAGC
>DAVZKM010000065.1:0-9096 GCA_052272245.1 Eubacterium sp. | reverse complement strand
CCTAAACACAAATCAATTCTACATCTATAATCTCTACTGCTCTGCTACGAATATTATTCATTTTCCCGACCCATTCAAGCTGATTTTCTGCCTTTAGCTGTTCTGTTACTCCCTGCCTGTCGGCATATTCTTTTACCAGCCGAGAAAACATATCTTCTGCCTGCTCGTCAATATCGGCAACAAAGGAAAAAACTGTTTTGCACGGTATCGTTCACGGTACGATGAGCGATGATACAGGTGAAAAAATCGCACTCATTCCCCCAATGTTTTATATTAAAGATTTAATATAAAGAAAAAGAGCTATCAGACTTTTAAAAATCTGATAGCTCTTTGCTTATTCTTATTATAATTCAAATAATGTTGCCACAGAGGGCATTAAGGCTTAGAAAACCGCATAACTACGGGCTTTTTTAAGTGTGAGAAATCATTCCCACTCGTTGCCGAAAGGCTAAACTTAACGCATTTTGTTTATAAAATGTATCGTGTAGTCTTCGTAGTATTTTGATAATCCATATTATCATACCTGTACGACGAGAATTTATCATTTTCTTATCAGGTGCGATAAAACCGATGGTTGCAAGAAAAGAATGGTTGCAACCAGATTGATTTTACAATTTATATTATACTTGATTTCTTTTTATTTTGCAATATGTTTTTTAATTTTACGCACAAATTTTAAAAAATGTGCTTAAAATTTAATTGATTTTTTTAGTTGTCTCAGGTATAATAAAATCAGCACACAATTACGTATTCGCTGTGCGTGAATTTTATTTAAGGAAGAGGGTGAATGAGTGAATCTTCAAGAACGAGCAAAAGAAGTGGTAGTAGACAATAATGGCATTGCAAAATCTGCAGACTTTGTTGCTGCCGGAATCAGAGCTGTTGATGTTGTAAACCTGTGTAACGCAGGCTTTCTTAATCGTGTACGACACGGATATTATCAACTTGCCGAACAATGTGTTCCTTCAGAAGAACAATTGCTTGCAACACTCATTCCAAAAGGAATAGTTTGTGTTGAATCTGCATTGTTTCACTATGGTTACAGCGACTTTGCACCACGAAAATGGGCAATAGCTGTGCCTCGTTCAATGTCAAGAACAAAGCTAAAAGTCGATTTACTTACCATTCATCCTTATTATATGCAGCCCGAGTTGTATGAACTTGGGAAAACCACCGATAACTTCAACGGGGTTAAACTGCCTGTATATGACCGTGAGCGAACAATATGTGATTGTTTTAAGTATCGTTCAAGATTAGATAACGAAATTTTTAACAAGGCTATTAACGCTTATGTAAAAGACGACAAAAAGAATCTGAATAACCTTTCTGCTTATTCCCAAAAATTGCGTGTGCATAAAAAAGTTACCGAACTGATGGAGGTGTTGCTGAATGGCTGATATTGCAGCGTCTGTGCTTACTCGATTAAAGAATAAGGCTGCCGCAAGCGGAAGAAGTTATCAACTCTGCTTACAACTCTTTTGTCAGGAAGAATTTTTGCGCAGACTTGAAAAATCAAAATATGCAGAAAATTTTGTTCTCAAAGGCGGATTGTTTATCTATTCGCTTACCGGATTTGACAGCAGAGTTACGGTAGATGTTGACTTTTTACTTCGTCAAATGCCGAACACTCCTGAGCAACTGCGAGTTGTGCTTGAAGAAATTATCACAGCACCTACTGAAAATGGATTTGTTACATTTGAGATAACAGATGTTGCTCCTATTGCTGTTGCAAAGAAATATGCCGGTATCGGTGCATTACTCGTTGCACATATCAAAAATACGAGAACTTCTTTCTCGTAAGCGAGTCGAAGAAAAACTGAAAATATCGCAGTCTTTTGCAGTAAAATTACTGACCGGATTAACGAATAAAAAGTTGATTCGCTGTGTCGGCAACGGAAAAAACACACGATATGAAGCAAATGTGTAATTGTTTGTGTAAAAAAATTATTATGAACAAAGGAGATCAAAACTATGCAACCTTATAAAGCATGGTTGTTTTCAGACATAATTGAAAAAAATAAAAGAGTATTCAAAGTTCCTGTTTACCAGCGTAATTATGATTGGAACAATATACAATGTGAAAAGCTCTATCAGGATATTATGACTGCAAACGAACGAGACCATAAACATTTTACGGGAACTATTGTGTATATAGTCGGTCTTGATGGCAGTACATTAAATGAAGTTTTAATTATAGACGGGCAACAGCGCCTTACTACAATGTATATTCTTCTAAAAGCCCTTTATGATGCGGCAAAAGGTATGTCAGTTAGAATAGAAACTGAAATAGAAGAAGTAATGTTCAATAGAAATTGTGATGAAAAATACAAACTAAAATTAAAACCAGTGAAATCTGATAATGAGCAACTGTTGCTTTTAATAAAAGATAAAACTGATGAGATGGATAGGAACTCAAATATCTATAAGAACTATATTACTTTCAAGAATTTGATTGAAGAAACCGTGAATTCAGGTTTGGAGTTGAATGATATACTTAATGGTATCAAAAAGCTTGAGATGGTGGAAATCGTCCTCGATAAATCTCAAGGTGATGAGCCACAGAAAATTTTCGAGTCAATCAATTCAACCGGATTGGAGTTAAGTTTAGCAGATTTAATTAGGAATTATCTGCTTATGGATGATTTAAATCAAGATGAACTTTATGAAAATTATTAGTCTGTAATTGAAAAAAATGTAGGATACCGTAACTTAGGAGATTTCGTTATCAATTTCTTGAATTCGCAAATTAGCAAGTCTGTTAACGGAAAAAATGCATATCGTTTATTTAAAGAACATTGCGAAGAAAACAACTTGAGTCACGAGGATGTACTGAAGAATTTGAAACGAACATCAAAATACTACGGTGCTTTTATTGGCGAAACACAGTTCTATGGCAAAGAAATCTCGGATTATCTGAGAGCGTTTTATACCATTAAACAAACAACTGTACTTCCGTTTCTTTTTAGAGTATTTAACGATTATGAAGACGGTAATATCGATGAAGCAACTCTTTGTAAAGTATTAGATTATTTGCTGACATATCTTGTTAGAATTACGGCTTGTGAAATTAACAAAAACTTGTCAAAATTTATGAAGTCGATGTATGACAGATTTTTTGATGGAAGTTACGATAATTATTACGAAAAATTTGTAATATTCCTTAACGATTTAAGGGCAAACGATCGTATGCCGACAAATAGTGAATTTGAAGAAGCGCTTATCCATAAACCTCTATATAAAAAGCCTATTTGTAAGTTTGTGCTTTCTGTTATTGAGAATTCTACCAAGGAGCATATTGATATTACTAATCTTACGATAGAGCACATTTTACCACAAAAAGAAAACGCCATTGTATGGAAAAAAGAAGTTGGGGATAATTATAACAGGGTTTACGAGATATACCTACATACACTTGGAAATTTGACTATCACAGGACACAATAGCGAATTAGGAACTAAATCATTTACCGATAAGAAAAATATCATTCGTGAAAATTCTAAGGCAAACATTTTAAACAAAGAAGTTTTATCGGCAGAAAAATGGAATGAGTCTTCTATTCTAAACAGAGCGAAAGTGCTTTCTAATATCTTGATTGATAAGTTTAATTATGTTGAAATGCATTCAGATATTAGCGAAACGAATGAATTGAGTTTTGGCGTTAATAGCGGTATAGACTTTTCTAATACGAAACCGGAAGGATTTTCGTTTGTTGGCGAATATACAAAGGTGGCGAGTTGGGCGGACTTATTGACAAAATTTATCAGCCTTGTATATGACTTAGATACTGAAATGTTAAACGAACTAGCAAAAAGCGATTACTCCATTTCAAATGCAGATAGAACATATATCAGCAACGATGAGAGAAAACTTCGCAAAGCCAAACAAGTTGATAACAGTGGTATTTTCTTTGAAACAGACTTGTTATCAAATAATATCATTTCATTTATTAAGGATTTGTTGTTTAAAATGAATTTGGATGCAGATGATTTTAGTTTTTCTCTTTCAAAAGCACCATTTGATATTGATGACGAAAATACTTGGTCAGAGGGAATGCTTCCGGTTGCAAAATTGTTCTACAACTTAGTTGAAGACCTTATTAACAAGTCTAAGATTACAACAACCGAAGTCGAAAAACTGAAAACAAAAGAATATACCAAGACATTGTTTAAATCAACAGATTATCCGGCAATTGCCAATAAAGTGACTGATAATATGGGTAATTCATCTCACAAAAGATACAGAGCTAAAGAATTGCACTTTAATGGTAAGGATATTTATATTTCTACGCAGTTCTTTGAGTCTGATAGAGAAGCTGTGATTGAATGGTACAAAGAACATTAACAGCGACAGTTGGAAGCTTTTGAGTGAAGTGTTGGAATATAGTACGTTTATCTATAAATGCTTTTTGTGATTGCAATATGAACAAATAATCAATAGATAATAAAATCGGATAACTACCCTAAATATGATGTAACCTCCGGCTATGTAAAAGTACCGTCGCAGGAACTCAGCGATGCAATGGTAGATGCATTTAAAGACAAATTGAAAAACATTTGATTTATATATAAACGAAAGAAAAGGAGGTGATTTTATGTTTAGAATTAACCACGGTGATGCAATAACATTGGAGAGTCAAGTACGCAGACTGTTCAAATGCGATAGAGCCGGAGT
The DNA here is from genome assembly GCA_052272245.1 of Eubacterium sp. Lineage (GTDB taxonomy): Bacteria > Bacillota > Clostridia > Oscillospirales > Acutalibacteraceae > Eubacterium_R. The sequence goes on along the minus strand of DAVZKM010000065.1, from coordinate 4,425 downwards.
CTCTGGATTGGCGGATGCAGATAACTTTGAATCTCGTCCTATGGATGCCGCAATAATGGTCGTATCTTATATCCACGCTAAAGGTCTTCAAAGTTCAGAAACACAGTATGATGAATTCTTGTGTAAGTACAATACAATATTTAACTATCCGGATGGAAACGACGCTAAGAATGAAGTGCAAAACTATATTGATGAACTCGAGAAAATTATAGAGCAGTATCTATAACAACAAAAAGAGCTATCAGACTTCAAAAATCTGATAGCTCTTTGCTTATTCTTATGATAATTCAAATAATGTTGCCATTTTGTTGCCACAGAGGACTTTCAAATGGCGAAAACCGCATAACTACGGGCTTTTCCACGGGTGAGAAATCATTCCCACTCAACGGTTCCGGGGGGTTTAGAGGTAATATCATAAACCACACGATTTATATGTTCGACCTCATTTGTAATACGATTTGATACCTTAGCAAGGATGTCATAAGGGATTTTCGCCCAATCGGCGGTCATAAAATCATCAGTCGTTACTGCACGGATTGCAACAAGGTGATCATAAGTTCTGTGGTCGCCCATAACGCCGACAGTTTTAACGCAAGGAAGAACGCAGAAGAACTGAGCAAGATTTTTCTCATATCCGTTCTTTGCCATTTCGTCTCGAAGAACCCAATCGGCATCTTGAAGCACTTTAATCTTATCGGCAGTGATTTCTCCGATAATTCTTACGCCGAGACCGGGACCCGGGAACGGCTGTCTCCATACAAGTTCCTTAGGGATGCCAAGCTTTTCGCCTACTGCACGAACCTCGTCCTTAAATAAATCTGCAAGCGGCTCAATAATCCCAAGAAATTCAACGTCATCCGGTGTATTTACCCTGTTATGATGAGTTTTGATGACGTCGGCATCGCCTTTACCCGATTCGATACAGTCAGGATAAATAGTGCCTTGTGCAAAATAACCGAGCTCGTCCTGCTTCCTGATTTCGTTCCAGAAAACATTGAAAAATTCGGTACCGATAATCTTCCTCTTCTGTTCAGGGTCAACTACACCTTTAAGCTTTTCAAGGAAAACATCACCGCAGTTTACTCTTACAAAATTCATATCAAAAAGGCTTGTGAATGTTTTTTCAACAAAGTCGCCTTCATTTTTACGCATTAAGCCCTGATCAACAAAAACGCATGTAAGCTGCTTGCCGACAGCACGAGACAAAAGACCTGCTGCAACGGAAGAATCCACACCGCCTGAAAGACCGAGGATAACCTTTTTATCGCCAATCTGCTCTCTAAGCTTAGCAACGGTGTTTTCAATAAAATTATCCATTACCCAATCGCCCTTACAGCCGCAAACTTCATAAATAAAATTATAAAGCATCTGTGAGCCAAAAACGGAATGAGTAACCTCAGGATGGAATTGAACGGCATAAATATTTTTCTCAATATTTTGCATAGCTGCGCAAGGGCAGGCAGCTGTTGTGCCGATAATCTCAAAGCCATCGGGAACAGTTGAAATATAGTCCGTATGGCTCATCCAAACTACTGATTTTTCGTCAACATCTTTAAAAAGCTTCGACTCTTTTTTAGTAAATTCAATCTTTCCGTATTCACTTTGAGGAGCGGTTTTAACCTCGCCGTCACCCATCCAAGCGATAAGCTGGCAGCCGTAGCAAATGCCTAAAATAGGCACGCCGATATTAAGTATATCTTTAGTATAGTGCGGAGACGCCATATCGTAAACCGAGTTAGGCCCGCCTGTAAAAATAATACCTTTATAATCATTTTTCTTAATGGTTTCAAGGTCGGTTGTATAAGGCAAAATTTCTGCATAAACATGGTGGTCACGCACACGTCTTGCGATAAGCTGATTATATTGCCCGCCAAAATCAAGAACAAGTATTTTTTCCATATTTTCCTCCGTAAAAAATTACTTACAGTTTATTATATATTATAAAAAGAGCATTTGCAAGTAATATTGAAAATAATGATAAATAATCATTGCGTCATAATTTTTTGATGAATTGACAATATCTTCCTCGTTCTTACGAAGAAGAGCATCAACGCTGACACCGAAATAATCGGCGATTTCGGTAAGCTAATCGTAACACCAAAAATGCCCAATAATCAATTATCCGTCAGTTGTTCAACTACAGTGTTTGTTGATTTTTTGCTCAACTGACGGTTGAGTAATAAAAAAGAGCAGGAATCAGGCGCACCGCACAAGGAAATGCCCCCTTACCCGCTCTATGATAATTATTTAGTTAAGACCTTTTTCGTCGAAATTAAGAATAGTAGAAATAATAACGTCAAAGCCTGTTTTGATAGTTTCAGGAACAAGGCGGTCTGCCGTGTCACGGCGGTTATGATAATAATCTGCCGGCCTTGGGTCCATAGCGGCAAGGCACGTTGCTGTAATTCCGGCCTGCGAAAAAGCAGCAGCGTCCGAAGAACCAAAAAAGACAGAAGATAATTCAATGTCTTCATGACCTGCGTCCTTTGATGCGTCCATGACAAATTGGCTAAACTGCTGATTATTTTTAACAGTAGCCGTCATATCCCTATTATAAACACGGAGATATTCACGATCTGTAAGAGTATCGACACACAAAACAACCGTTTCAACACCGCTGTTTACATATTCGTCATAATGATTTTTTGCCCAACTCTTGCAACCTCTGAGACCTGCTTCCTCGCCGTCTGTAATCATAGCGCAAACCTCTGTGTTTTCAAAATCAACGCCTGCCATATCGAGCATACGAAGTGCACAAACAGCGGCATAAGTACCTGTAAGGTTATCGTTGGCACCCGGAGCAATAGTGTTGAAATCAACAAACATAAACAATGTAACCATACCGAGAGCAGTTACAAAATGGAAAATGTAGCTGTAATCAATCATAAAATCGCCAAAAGTACCCATATCAACAAAGTTGGCAACAATAGCGATAACACTCAAAACAAATGAAATGATTGCACCTCCGATTGTCCAACTCATAAAGATAGCCATAAGAGGCACTTTTTTACCGTAGTAAAGATGACGCCATTCATAAGCCGCATCAATATGACCGCTGATAACAATTCTTCTCTTAACCTCTCCTCTTGGCTTTCTTACACCCATAAGATTATGAGCCTCAATCTTTTTATAAAGAGGGTCCATAAACTGCTTGTAAAGCAAAAATTCCATAAGGGTGATAAAAAGGCCTGCAAAAACAACACCGCAAACAATACATTGCGCCAAAAGAGGTGTAATAATACTTGTATACATTAAAATTGCGCAAGCAACTATTGCTAAGAAAATGACAACAGATACAAGCTTTGTAAAATGGAGAAATGCCTTAGGAGCCATTTTATAGCTTTCAAACTCTGTGCCATCGCAGAAAGTATCCATTTCTTTTTTTATGTGCTTTTGAGCCGCATAGCAATTCTCGTTGCCTGACTCACGAGGTCCGTATTTTTTTATTACGTTTGTAATTTCCTTAACGGTATAATCAACATTTTCTTTGATTACTGCCTGAGGAAAATCAGAAAATTTCATTTACTTTTCTCCTTGCTCAATATATTTTTTGTTAAGCTTAACCTCAAGATGAGTATCGCCCATACTGAACTCTTTTCTAATCTTTGATTTTAAGAGCCATTTTTTAGGCATAGCCACACTGTTTACCGCATAGCTCATACCAAAATATTCAAAATACGGCTTGAAATTTTCCATTCTTGCCATAAATGAATCAAATTCTTTCTTGCCCTCAGGCGACCAAGCCACCTCGGCAAGAGCTTGGGTTCTCGGATACATAAATACCTCTAACTTTTCGGGACAATCTGTCCACTCCGTCCAGTTTTCCGCCTCTATTCCGAGAATGTTTTTTTCACTTTCGGGTTTAATTCCGAAATTTTTATAGTTGTAATTATATGTATTTTTAAGAGAGTATTGAGCATATGTCATATCAAAATAGAAAGACTGATGATTAGACAAGATTACGCTGTTGCCGTTATTTGCCCAATCTCTTGCTCTTGAATCTTTTTTAGGAGTCCAATATTGACATATTACGGATTTATCGAGGCTGTTTGCCTTTAAAACCTCGTTCCAACCGATAAGCCTCTTTCCCCTTAACTTGATAAACGCAAGAATTTCATTATTAAGCCAGCCCTGCAAATCCTCCTCGTCTTTAAGGTTGTTTTCCTTAATTCTATTTTGACAGCAAGGGCATTTTTTCCACTCTGACTTTGGTGCTTCGTCACCGCCGATATGAAAATAAGGAGCAGGGAAAAGTGAGCAAACCTCATCAATAACATTTTTAACAAAATCAACCGTTTTATCCTTGCCGGGGCAAATAGGCCTGTTCCAATCAAATTGCCTAAGCTTTCTTTGAGGAATGGCGCCGCCAAAATAACGAACATTCGGGCTGCCTGCTCGCAGATCAATTTTCCACTCCTGCAACCT
>DAVZKM010000064.1:0-9165 GCA_052272245.1 Eubacterium sp. | reverse complement strand
GAACCTCCTCGTCGTATGCTTCGGTAAGAAGCGCCAAAAACAAACGCTCAACACCGAGTGACGGCTCAATAACGTAAGGAACGTATTTTTCGCCCGTTGCCTGGTCAAAATATTCAAGGTTTTTGCCGCTTGTTTTGATATGCTGAGTGAGGTCGTAGTCTGTTCTGTCTGCAACGCCCCAAAGTTCACCCCAACCAAACGGGAATTTGTATTCAAAGTCTGTAGTTGCTTTGGAATAGAAGCAAAGCTCCTCCTGATCGTGGTCACGAAGTCTGAGGTTATCCTTGCTGATGTTAAGAGAATAAAGCCAATCACGGCAGAAGCTTCTCCAATAATCGAACCATTCAAGGTCGGTACCCGGCTTGCAGAAAAATTCAAGCTCCATTTGCTCAAATTCTCTTACACGGAAGATAAACTTACCCGGTGTAATCTCGTTACGGAAGGATTTGCCTACCTGTGCAACGCCGAAAGGAATTTTCTTTCTTGTTGTTCTTTGAACGTTTGCAAAGTTTACAAAAATACCCTGCGCAGTTTCAGGTCGCAGATAAATCTCGTCCTTAGCGTCCTCCGTAACACCCTGGAAAGTTTTAAACATAAGGTTGAATTGGCGGATGTCCGTAAAGTTGTGAGCGCCGCAATTAGGGCAAGGAATGTTGTGCTCTTTAATATATGCAGACATTTCCTCGTTGCTCCAGCCTGCAACATTGGTGCCGTCAAAGCTTTCAATCAAGTCGTCTGCTCTGTGCCTTGTTTTACATTCACAGCAGTCCATAAGCGGGTCGGAGAAGCCGCCGAGATGACCTGAAGCAACCCAAGTCTGCGGGTTCATAAGAATAGCGCTGTCAAGGCCTACATTGTATGGGTTTTCCTGAATGAATTTCTTTCTCCAAGCTTTTTTGATGTTTTCCTTAAGTTCAACGCCGAGCGGACCGTAGTCCCATGTATTTGCAAGACCGCCGTAAATCTCAGAGCCGGGGTAAACAAATCCTCTTCCCTTGCAAAGAGCAACAAGTTGGTCTAAAGTTTTTTCTGAATTATCCATTACATTTTCCTCCGTTAATATATAAACCATAGTTATATACATTACATTTTACTATGTTTTTATTAATAAGTCAATTATAAGTTGTGAATAAGCAGCCATAACCGTGTCCGATATTTGTAATTATTAGATTATTGATTTTCAAACACGATTTTCAAAAGAAAAAGGGAAAGCACTGCTTTCCCTTAAACGAACCTTAATTAATTTATACTTACCAGCCTAAGCGCATAATTGTAAGTGTGCACTTGCCGGTGCCGTATCTGTAGCAAGCTCTGTGTCCTTCAGGTGTGAAGATATCTACTCGACCTACCCGTGAAAGTCCTGAGCCGCCTCTGTCAACTACTGTGTAGTTTGTGCCGTCAATATTGACGATTGAGCCCATAGGAAGCCAATTGCAGGCAATGTAATAAGGATTTTTCATTCCGTTTGATACACGTCTGCCGCTTGCAGTTTGACCTGAGCCTGTGCCGCAAGTGCCGCATGCACAATAGTGGGTGTATCTGCCTGTAATAACTTGGCCTACCTTGTAGCCTCTTTTTTTTGATACGCCGTTGGTTTTAACCTTTGCGCCGTCAGTTTCTTTAGTGCCAACCTTTACTACTTGGTTTTTTGCCTTTGCAACAACCTTTTTGCTGACAACTTTTTGAGTTTTCTTTTTGCCGTTTACATATTTAACTTTATATGTTACGTTGGCAGTACCCTTTTTACCCTTTTTAACTACGGTTTCAATACCTTCGTAAACATCGTCGTTTTCTTTTTCAACGGTTTTATATTTGATTTTTTCTTTTTTGGTAACTTGCTTATATGTTACACGGTTTACCGTTACCTTGGTTTTTTTTGTAATCTGCTTGTTTTGAGACGGAGTGGTGTAGTCGTCGCTACCCAAAGTTACGTTTGCTGCGTCAAGAAGGTCTGATACCGTTCCGCTTACAACAGGCACCTTGTATGTTTCGCCGTCAACCTTAAGCGTGGTTGTCTTAGATGAAATATACTTGATTACCATACCGCTTGTAACTGTATCGCTGAGCTGGCAGTTAAGAGTAACATTGTTTGTGTTAAAGCCGATTTCGTCGAGCGCCTCTTTAACTGTGTCGCCATATACGTTATAAGTGTTGATAGTTCCATTGAATTCTACATTAACATCATTAAGTCTGTCAATTCTGATTACTCCGCCCTTACCTGCGTTAAAAGAGCTGATGTCAAGTTTGTCTGTATCGTTCAATGCAATGTTTGCTTGCGACAGGATTTCGATAGGTTCCGTTTCGTTTGTCGTAATTGAATATGTGTTATTATCAACGTCAATTTGAACAGTATAGTTAGAAGCCATCTGAGCAAATGCTGTTGATGCAAAAATTACGATTGCCAACACGAATACAATTACTGCCGTTACGACTTTGCGACTTAAGCCACGTATGTCGCCGGTTGTTGATTGGTTAGTCATCTTAATCTCCTTTTGTGATAGAAATATTAGGGTTTCGCTTTGAAACATAGTTCCTAATACCGACACGAATGTAGCTACATAAAATTTCGTATCGAGCAGAGTTGTTTTTTCTGCTTCACCGTTATTATTTCCTCGAGCGATTGCCATTATAGTGACAAATGCATAATGTGTCAATAATTTGGAAGTTAAGATTTTGTATAATATGCACAAACGTTTTTAACATTGTGGTATGGTTACAAAAGGGTTACACCATATCTTGTGGTTATATCCTTTAACGGTTTAGCGTACAAAAGTATTTTTTTGTAAAATCCTTAGAAATGCCACTTTTAAATCTTACAATTTGTAACATTTTAATTTGCAACATTTTTAAAACGCAATATGTTGTATAAAATAGCGGTAATAAGAAAACACGCAACATTATATAGATATTGTACGAAATACTAACTGTTAGTGTTTCGTACAATTATTTTTACATTGTTTTAAGCACTTTTGTTCGAAAAAATGCTTTAAAATCGCACCGTTACTTATATATGATCTTTATTATATATTATATTATTTAAAACTATTATATATAGAAGTGCAAAATGCAGACAAGAAAAAAGTCTGTAACCGTAAAATCAGGTTACAGACTGTAATTATTTGCGATTTTATGTCGTTATTTTGAATCAAGCGATTTTGTTATTTTAACATTTGCAAAAATAGAGATTGCCGCAAGCAAAACTCCCAAAATTATGCTTGCATAGCAAGCGCCGTTTACCGCCGATGAAAATGCCGTTTGATAAACTTGCGGCGAAATGTTAAGCCCTTGCGCAATTCTTGCAAGAAGGCTTGCTATGCCTGATGCGGTGAATGTAAATCCTGTCAGGGTAAATGCAACAAAGATGTTAAACATAATTTCACGTGAACGCCTAAACAAAATAAGAAGTAATATTATAGGTAAAGCAACTAAAAGAACCCCGATAGAAAGAAAATGCAAATAATTGCTGTTGAAAGTTACGATGAAATCGGCAATAGCTTCTGTGTTCTTCAGACCAAAGCAGTCAGAATAAGCTTGAGCCGCCTTTATCGCCGTGTTGTGAATAAGCGCTTCGTCATATTGCATATTGTTGCCCTCAAGATATTCCTTACAAAGAGAGTCAAACTGCGCAATTTGATTTTTTGAATAAAGGTTGGGATTGTCTTGATTGTAAAGCCTTGTAAGTGCGCTTGAATTTGAAATGTCATTATTTTTGTATACTGCGTCAAAAACTCTTGACGGAATACCGCTTTGCGCCTCAAGCACGCTTATTTGGTCCTTAAATGCTTCTTCACATTGCTCGCTTACATTGCATTTGTCAAATACATAATTCATATATTTTTGCGATAAAAGGGTAGATTTTGTTATTGAAATTCCAATTAATAAAATCGAACCTGCGGCAATAAGCAGAGTAAGGATAAGGCATATTGCTTTTCGTGATTTTGAAAGTGTCATCTGCTCCTCCTTATGCGTTTACCTTGGCGCCGCTTTTCATAACCGCAACGCAAACATAGTATTCGTTTGATATTCCTGCTCCGACGCTGTTGTCGGTATAAAGCACAAGCGCTCTCGAAAGCCCTGCGCCGGCATTTTTGAGCTCGTGCTTGTTATGAGCGGTGTATATGCTTTTAATTGTGTATTCATAAGAGGAGTAGAAAGTGGTAATATTTATTGTGTCACCTTCGCTTGCAAGCTTGATTTTTGCACTGTTATTTTTGTAAACTTCTGCAAAGCAGGTGCCGATTTCACCCGGAATAGCTGAGCCTATATTAATGTTAAATCTTTCGATAGCATTAACTTTATCTGCCTTGTAAATAAGCGGCAGGCTCTCGTCACCGACGCTTATTGTACCGATAACAGAGTTGCTTTCGAGCTTGTTAAACGATGATTTTTTTATGTTTTTGTTTTCCTCTTTAATGTCAAAAGAGGTTATTTCATTAACTTGCCTGCTCTGCTCGGCTGCCATCTGAAAGCCTTTATCAGGGGTAAGTGCGTTAATGATTCCCACATATAAAACAGAAAGCATAATTGCTGTAAAAATCGGCAAAATTATTCCTTTAATTAATAATCTTTTTTCATTTTTTGTCATATTTTTGCCCTGCTATCTGTTGATATCCTGCGCCTGGAGGGCGTTTTGCATAAAATTATTCTTTTTCTTCTTAGGCTTGTATGCAGGTGGGTTTTTAAGCTTCTTCATAAGGCTGCTGCCTTTTTTAGCGGTGAGCTTGTTAATCTCGTGAACAGGGCCTGCCATATAGTCTGACATATACTTGTCAGCCACAGCCATCATATCCTTGTCATTTTGCATAGCACCCAAAATGGTTACACCGATAACGTCCTGAACCTCATTTGTGCCGTCCTCATAAACCTCATTAAGCATTTTGAAAAGCTTTTTTTGGTCAGCGCTGTTTCCGTTTTTGATTACATCTATTACCTTAGGCGTGCCAATCTCCGTGAAAAATGTTTCCGGTAAAAATTCACCGTATTTAACAATATTTTTCTTGATATCTTCTTTAAATTCGGGATAGAGAGCGCCAAATCGGTTTGCAAGCGAGTCGCAATCATAGCTGATAACTCCGTTTTTAGCCTTTGTTCTTGAAACGGCCTTAGGCATTTTAACCTTGTCAAGATTAACCTGCTTTCTTGCCTTGAAAATTCCGCTGATTTCGTCGTTGATTTCGTTGCCGAGGCTCTTTGCGTCTTTTTCATTGTAAGTCTGTGCATCGTAAAGCGAACGTGAAATAGTATCAAACTGAGGTTCGTCAGCTTTGTAATCATAGCAACATTCAAAAGCCATTGTGTTTGAGCTAGCGTCATACATAATTCTGTATGCACCCTTTTCGCCTGCAAAGGTTATGCTCTTTTCATCCTCGCTGACCTTTTTGAATTCAAGCTCGCCGTTGGTTTGGCAGAGCTGCTTTTCGGCAATCTTAAAAACTTCACTGATTTCCATATCTTTATCGTTCTCCAATTAAATTTTAAATTAAAAACTAAGTATTTAATCAGTTTATTATAACATTAAAGTGTGTGGTTGTCACTATATTTTTTATTAATTAGCAATTATTATATTATAATTATAAAAAATTATATTATAAAAGTATCCATTTGTATATAATACATTATTGATTATTGAATGTGATTGTGCTAAAATATTATGAATATATATAGACATAGGTGGCATTAATGATGAATGATAACAGAAAATTGACTCTTGCAATTATATTCGGCGGCGCTTCGTCGGAGCACGATATCAGTTGCATTTCGGCAAAGGGTATCGTCTCAAATATTGATTACAGCAAATATAATGTTATTCTCCTTGGTATAACTAAGGAGGGAAGATGGTTTATTTTTAATGATAATATTGAACTCTTGCCTGAGGATAAGTGGCTTAATTCAAAAAGCCTTGTTCCTGCTTATATTTCGCCGGACTCAACTGTTCACGGCATAGTTACAGCTAAGGGTGAAATTATTAAGCTTGACTGTGTATTCCCTGTTCTCCACGGCAAAAACGGTGAAGACGGAACTGTTCAGGGGCTTTTGCAGCTTGCTCAAATTCCTTATGTAGGATGTGATGCAACCTCGTCAGGCGTTTGTATGGATAAGGCTGTTGCAAATGCCGTTGCAGATGCATTTTGTATCAATCAAGCGAAGTGGTGTGCTTTTACACGGTATGATTTTGATAAGAACAGGCAGGAATGTATTGACACTGCTGTTAATAAGCTTGGCTTTCCTATTTTTGTTAAGCCGGCAAATGCAGGTTCTTCTGTCGGAATTACAAAGGCTCACGATATTCCTGAGCTTATTGAAGCTATGAACGTTGCGTTTAAAGAGGATAAAAAGGCTGTTTTGGAAGAATTTATTGACGGCCACGAGGTTGAGTGTGCCGTTTTGGGCAATGAAGAACCTATTGCAGCCGAGGTTGGCGAGATTAAGGCTGCGGCTGAATTTTACGATTTTGACGCTAAATATAATAACCCTGCAAGTGAACTTTGTATCCCTGCCGATATCGACCTTGAAAAGAGAAACGAAGTTAAGGCACAGGCTGTTAAGGCATATAAGGCTCTTGGCTGCGAGGGTATGTCCCGTGTTGATTTCTTTGTAAGAAAAAGTGACGGGGCAGTTCTTCTTAATGAGATAAATACTATTCCGGGTCAAACTCCTATCAGTATGTATCCTAAGCTTTTCGAAGCAGCAGGCGTACCTTATAAGGAGCTTATTGACAGGCTTATCGGTTGTGCGCTGTCACGTGGCGGCAAGTTTTAATTATGGAAAAGGTATTAATTGAAGTAATAGGAACTCAAAATATCGACAGTCAGCTTGATAAAACCGAGCTTAAAACAGTCGGAACATTTGAGGAGCTTGAAGAAAAATATATTATCAGATATAAGGAAGAGCAGGGCGAAGGGGAAGTGCCTGTTGACGTCAGCGTTGTTGTTTTGAAGGACGAAAGCGTTGTTGAAATGACTCGTGACGGCGCAATTTCCTCAAGACTTGTTATTGAGCGCTCACAGAGAAATCTTTGCCATTACGGCACAGCTTACGGGGATATACTTATGGGCATTTCGGGCCATTCAATTGAGCATGAGCCAAATGAAAACGGCGGTAAATTCTCATTTGGATATGATATTGATATCAACGGCGCCCTTGCTTCTAAAAATCGTGTTAAGCTTACATATAAAAAGAAAAAGCAACCCAAATAACAGGAGTAAATAAGATGTCAAAAATAGTTAAAAAGACAGAAATTGAATTAAAAAATATAATTGAGCAAGCTATTAAAAAGGCTGTTTCAAACGGTGCTTTGCCTGAGGCTGAAATGCCGCAATTTAACATTGAAAAGCCGGCTAATAAGGAAAATGGCGATTATTCAACGAACGTTGCAATGGCAGGCGCACGTGCTTTTAAGAAAGCGCCGAGAATGATTGCACAGGCTATTGCTTCTTTCATTGACCTTGACGGCACAGCCTTTGAAAGGGTAGAGATTGCAGGCCCCGGCTTTATGAACTTCTTTTTATCTCAGCAGTTTTATTCAGATGTGCTTAAGGACGTTTTCGCTTGCGGCAAAGATTACGGCAAGAGCGATTACGGTCAGGGCAAAAGGGTGCTTGTGGAATTTGTTTCTGCCAACCCGACAGGCCCTATGCATATCGGCAATGCCCGTGGCGGCGCAATAGGCGATTGCCTTGCCAGCGTACTTGATTGGGCAGGCTTCAGCGTTAACCGTGAATTTTATGTAAACGATGCCGGCAACCAGATTGAAAAATTCGCAACCTCGCTTGAGGTCAGATATCTTCAGCATTATGAATCGTCGGTTGAGCTTCCCGAGGACGCTTATCACGGTCAGGATATTGTTGAGCACGCCGAGAATTTCATTAAGGAATACGGCGATAAATATGTAAATGCAGACTCAAAGGAGCGTCGCAAAGCGCTTGTTGATTTTGCACTTCCCAAGAATATTGAAGGCCTTGAAAGAGACCTTGGAAGATACAGAATTACTTATGACAAATGGTTTAGAGAGTCAACGCTTCATAATGATGGTTCTGTTCAAAGAGTTATTGACGCACTTAAGGAAAAGGGCGTAACGTATGAGCAAGACGGCGCTTTGTGGTTTAAAGCAAGTGAATACGGCAATGATAAGGATATAGTTCTTGTCAGGGCTAACGGCCTTCCGACATATATTGTGCCCGATATTGCTTATCATTATAATAAGCTCGTTACTCGTGGCTATGATAAGGCTATCGACGTTTTGGGCGCTGACCACCACGGTTATGTTCCTCGTATGAAAGCAGCGCTTACTGCTTTGGGGCTTGACGCCTCAAGGCTTGACTGCGTAATTATGCAGATGGTAAGGCTTGTAAGAGAGGGCGAAACAATTAAGCTTTCAAAGCGTTCGGGCAAGGCAATTACCCTCAACACTCTTATTGATGAGGTACCGCTTGACGCAGCAAGATTTTTCTTTAATTTGAGAGAGCCTAATTCTCATTTTGACTTTGATTTAGAGCTTGCCGCTAAGCAATCGAGCGAAAATCCTGTATATTACGTTCAATATGCTCACGCAAGAATTTGCTCTATTATCAAGAAAGCTCAGGAGCAGGGTGTTGAACTTAAAGCTGTGAGCGACGACGAGCTTGCGCTTCTCAATTCTAAGGAGGAAAAGGACCTAATCCGTCATCTTTCTTCGCTTACAGATGAGGTTGTTTCGGCGGCTAAGGCTTATGACCCGGCTAAAATTACACATTATGTTATCGAGCTTGCAACTCTTTTTCACAAATTCTACAATGCTCAAAGAGTTATGCTTGACGATAACGACAGCCTTATGCAAGCAAGACTTTTCCTTTGCAAGGCTGTTAAGGACACAATTTATAATATTTTGACTATGCTTAAAATAACTGCTCCCGAAGTTATGTAAGAGAGGTAACATATGGCAAATATTAAGGATAAAATGCTTTATTTTGTGGGAAATAAGCTGCTTAAATACGTTTATAAAAACCCTCAAAAAAATATGCTAAAGCTAATAAAGATAGGCAAGGCGGTTGCAGGCAAAATGTACCCTGAAAGCACCTTTACAAAGCCTATCGAAATTATCAGCGACCCTACCAATGTTTGGCATAAATATTTGTTTGACGGCTTGAGAGATATCGACCCCGAGACAGGTTACCATACACCACTGGC
>DAVZKM010000063.1:0-9229 GCA_052272245.1 Eubacterium sp. | reverse complement strand
AAGCCGGAACAACAGTCACTAAAACCCTACAAAACCTTACGAGCCGTGCAGGCAGCAATAGTAAGAAAATGATTAAGGCTTATGAAGAAAGCATGAAGTAAGTCGGAATAAGCAAAAATTTACACGCTTATAACAGCTGCGACAAGGCAGCAAAAAAGTATCCCATACCTGTTGGTATGGGATACTTGATTTTTGTGCATAATATATAAATATTTAAAACATATTATATATATTCAGATTTTATTAGTGCAGGATTGACAAAACATCGACATTATTTTGCGGCAAAGGAATTGATAAACTCACCGTCACTAAAGGTATAAATAACGTTATCGACAATCGTGCTTTCTGACAAGGTCAGCGTTTTCGATTTCGGTCGAATATTTTTTAACAATACTTATCTTTTTATCCTTAATCTCAAAAGCGATTGCGCCAGCTTTTATTTGCTCTATACCGCTGTCGTTAGCTTTGATGTGTTCAATTCGACAATAAAAATATCCTTTGGCTAAACTGCTTTCCCGTCAGCCTCATAGATTAAAATTTTATCATTTTAATTACGGACAGTATAAATATATTTTCCGTCATTTTTGATAATATCCGCCTCGTCAACACCGTCAAATTGAACGTGGATTTCACTGCTTGAATTGTCAGCCGCTTTTTCGGCGCTTTTAATTGTATCTTTAGATGTCAAAAACCAAAATTGCCCAAACTGTTAGCTTTTTCAATGGATTTGAAATATTTTTCAATTTCATTTGCAGACAAAAATGCTTTAAATTTAACGTTATCACTTTGAATTTCGGTATCGGCCACAGGCGGCGATTGCGTATTCCTGCCAAGGGCAAAATTGAAAGAAAACAGTAAAAATCGCAACGCAGGCAACAAGACTTACGGCAATTTTAAATGCTTTAGTTTTTACAAATGGTATAATCTTTTGTTCCTTATCGTCGATTGCATTTTTAACGTTCTCCCCCATTAAGGCTTTCGGGTGTGGCTATATTGTCGTTATAAAATTTATTTTTCAAAAAATCGGATTAATCGGATTATTTATTGCTTATTTTACAATTTTGTAAATTTTTAAAATATTTTGAATTTGCTATTGTTATAAAGAGCGCTCTATTATATAATAGATACAATTAAGATTTTAAATAATGGATAATTGTTGTTATCATTTGATATAAAGGCAGGACAAAGTGATGATTTTTTCAAGAGATATAGGAATTGATTTAGGCACGGCAAATACAGTTATTTGTGACAAAAAGGGCAGAATTATTATAAGAGAGCCAAGCGTTGTTGCAGTTGATGTAAAAACTAAAAGAGTTCTTGCAACAGGCGACGAGGCTAAGACTATGATTGGCAGAACTCCCGGCTCTATCATTGCGGTAAGGCCGCTTCAAGACGGTGTTATTGCCGATTTTGATATGACGTCAGATATGCTCAGGAGCTTCATTTACCGCTCAAGCAGGAGAAATCTTTTTACAAGGACAAGAGTTGTTGTAAGTGTTCCGAGCGGTGTAACCGAGGTTGAAAGACGTGCGGTTGAGGACGCTGTTCGTTCGGCAGGTGCACAGGACGTTGAGCTTATTGAAGAGTCAATGGCGGCAGCTATCGGCGCAGGGCTTCCTGTTTTTGAAGCTACAGGCTCTATGATAGTTGATATCGGCGGAGGCACATGCGATGTTGCGGTTATCAGCCTTGGCGGTATTGCTGCAAGCAGAAGCATTAAGGTTGGCGGTGACGCATTTGACGAGGCAATAGTAAATCACATGAAAAAAGCGCACAATCTTCTTATCGGAAAAAACACGGCTGAGGATATCAAACTTAAAATCGGCTCTGTAAGCGAATACGACGGCGAAGGCGCAATGGACGTTAAGGGAAGAAATCTTACAGATGGTTTGCCTAAAAGCGTTGAGATAACTTCGGCTGAAATAAGAGATGTTTTGGCAGAACCTGTTTCTAAAATCATTGCTTCCATTAAAGAAACTCTTGAAGTTACACTTCCTGAACTTGCGGCTGATATTATTGACAGAGGCATTTATCTTGCCGGAGGCTCAAGCCAGCTCAGAGGCTTGCCGGAGCTTATTGCAAAGGAGACAAAAATGCAGGTACATATTCCCGAAAAGCCGCTTGATTGCGTAGCTATCGGAACATCAATCAAACTCAGAAGGGCGCAATAATTATGAAAGACCTTTTTAAAAGCAGTCGTTTCAAGTTAATAGTTTCAATAATCGCCTTGCTTCTTGTAGGCATGTTCATTTGTGCGGCTAACGGCCACGGCGAAACGGCACAAAGCGGCATAGTGGGCACAATATTTACCCCTGCGCATTGGGTTGCAAGCAAAATAAGCAACGGTATTGACCATATAAGCGAAAGCGCAAAGGGTAATGCAGAATACGACGCTAAAATCGATTCGCTTCAAAGGCAACTCGGTGAACTTCAAAACCAACTTGCCGATTATAACAACCTTAAAGCGCAAAACGATTTATACAAGGATGCACTCGGGCTTAAAGAGGAACACAAGGATTTCAAATTTGCCGAAGCGTCTGTTATAGGAAGGGACAGTGCAAATCCGTACTGTTCGTTCACAGTAAGCAAGGGCACATTAAACGGGGTTAAGGACGGCGCAGCTGTTCTTTACGGAAAATACCTTATCGGCATTATAAAAAAGGCTTATCCTACCTACAGCGTTGTAAATACTATTCTCGACCCGGATTTCTCGGTTTCGGCTTACGATATTTCAACTAATGAACTAAGCTTTGTTTCGGGTGACGCAAGCCTTGCAAAGCAGGGTGTATGCAAATTTGAAAATCTTTCATCATCGAGTAAAATTTCTTACGGTTCTATTATCGCAACGGCAGGTATAAGCAAAAAAATGCCTAAAGGAATAATAATAGGAACGGTTAAGGATATCAACAATGACGATACAGACATTTCAAGCTATGCAGCTGTTGAGCCGGGTACTGATATTGAAAAGGTAACGTCAGTACTTATTCTTACAAGCTACAGCGAAAGCGAGGGCAAATAATGAGTGCAAAAAAGCAGACAGTTAAATATATCGTTTACTGCCTTATTATCCTCGGTTGCGATTTGCTTCAAAATGTGCAGGGGCTTTTTCCTGAAATTTGGGGAGCAAGGTGTTTTTTGCTTTTGCCTGTAACCATCATTCTTGCTATGGGCGAGGACGAGAAAAACGGTGCCCTCTTAGGTCTTTTTGCCGGGCTTTTATGGGATTTGACTTCAGGAGTGCATATGGGCTTTAACTGCATATTCATTATGATTATGTGCTTTTTATCCTGTGCACTTGTCACTTACATCGCAAGAGATATTTTTGTCACAAATTTTGTTTCAATAACGATTACGACAGTTATTTACGGCTTTATCTATTGGCTTTTCTTTATAATCATAAAAGGCGTCAAAGGCGGAGAAATGACGCTTGTAACATTTTACATTCCATGCATTATTTATACGCTTGTGCTTACTCCGCTTATTTATCTCATTTTAAGACCGATTAAAAGAAAACTTAACGAAGCGCCGAAGCTTGTAATTGAGGATAAAAGAGAAACAAAATAAACGGCAGTTTATTATAATTAAGGAGTACTTCATTGAAAAGTAAATATAAAAGCGGCAGGAGTGTTTTTGCGCTGGTTGTGGTCTGCTTAGTTATCTTTTCATTTGCGGCAGATCTGTTTAACATTCAAGTAAAAAATAACGAGTATTATGCCGCACAAAATAATACGGAAAGTAAATATGTTGTTGAACTTGAGGCGGCAAGAGGAGAAATTGTTGACAGAAACGGTAACTCCCTTGTAACCAACAGGCAGGGCAACTCGATAATATTAAACGCTGTATTTTTCCCCTCCCAAAAGGATAATAAGAAAAGAAACGAGATAATCTATAACCTTATTAAGCTTTTTGAGAAGAATAAGGAGGAATATGCTCAAAATCTTCCGCTTAAAATAACAAAGAGCGGCAAAGTTAAATTCAGCGGCAAAAAAGAGGATATTGCGGCGATGAAAAGTGCCGATATGCTCAATCTTCAGCCTTATGCGACTGCTCAAAACTGCTTTGACGCTATGCTTGAAAAATATGAGATTGAGGGTTATGACGCTCAAACTGCGCTAAAAATCGGCAATATCAGATATGAGCTTACAAGGCTTCTTTTTTCTTACGAAAACCCCGTTACCATTGCAGACGACGTTAGCGACGAAACGGTTGCAATGATTAAAGAGGACCGGGAAACATATCTCGGCGCCGACGTGAGAATAGTTGCGTACAGGGAATATGTTGACTCAACAATTGCGCCGCACATTCTCGGTACGGTTAGAAAAATCAATGCCGAGGAATACAACGAGCACAAGGACGACGGATATAAAATCACAGACCAAATAGGCGAATCGGGTATTGAGCAGGCTTGCGAAAGCGAGCTTAGGGGTACTCCGGGTGAGCTTACAATCACAATATCAAAAAACGGTGAAGTAACACAAGAGGTTACGAAAAAGCCTATTCAGGGCAACACGGTTGTATTGACTATTGACCGTGATTTGCAGGTGCTTGCACAAAACAGGCTTCAAAGTGTGTGCAATAAGGTTAACGCTTCTTCCTCGGCAGGTGCAGTAGTAGTTGAGGACGTAAACAGCGGTGAGCTTCTTGCCGCAGCCTCCTACCCTACCTACGATTTAAACGATTATTACGATAAATATGACAGGCTTATTGCAGACCCACGCAATCCGCTTTGGTCAAGATTTGCAATGGGCACTTATGCACCGGGTTCTACATTTAAGCCCGTTGTTGCAAGCGCTTCGCTTGAAGAGGGCACTATCAGTGCTGACACCATTTTCAACTGCGGCGGTACAATGGAATACAGAGGACAGCGGTTCAAATGCTTGCATGGCAATGCACACGGCGGTGAAAATGTAAAAACCGCACTTCGTGATTCATGTAACATTTTCTTCTACAACTGTGCCATGAGGCTTGGCATTTCCAAAATTGACGAATATGCAACAGCCTTTGGCTTGGGTGAAAAAACAGGAGTTGAAATTGCAGAGTCCTCAGGTATTCTTGCATCTCCCGAAAACAGAGAAAACAACGGCGGAATATGGAACGCAGGTGACACGCTTCAAACTGCTATTGGCCAGAGTGATAACCTTTTCACTCCTCTCCAGCTTGCAAACTACTGCTCAACGGTTGCAAACGGCGGAACAAGATATGAGCTTCATTTTGTAAAATCAATAATTTCTTCCGCTTCGGGCAATGTTAACGAAAAAACAAAATCGGTTGCCGAATCTGTCGGCTTAAGCCAAAGCACAATTGACACCGTTCATCAGGGTATGCGCCTTGTTGCAACAAACGGCGGCCCATATTTGGTATTTTCAAATATGAAAACAAAGGTTGCCTGCAAAACCGGTACTTCTGAGGTTAAAGTAAACGGTGTTAAGAGAAACAACGGCTTTCTCATCACCTTTGCGCCGTATGAGCATCCGGAAATTGCGGTTTCATCAGTAGTTGAGCTTGCAGGCTCCGGCTCGGAAACAGCGGAAATGACTAAGGATATCATCAATTATTGGTATCAAAACAACACCGACGCAAAGGCAAATCAGAAAGTCGGCACGCTTTTGCCGTAAATACTCAAGTTTTTTGGAGTATATATATAAATAATTATTGAATATATATTAATTTTGTGTTAAAATAAGCACGTATTAGATTAAAAAGGCAGAAAATTAAGAAAAAGAAAATAACGAAAACTTTAATTAATCATGGGGGTAAAATATGAATATCGCATTAATTGCACACGACGCCAAAAAAGAGCTTTTAGTTCAATTTTGCATTGCATATTGCGGAATTATCAGCAGACACGATGTTTGCGCAACAGGAACAACAGGCAAGCTCGTTTCAGAAGCAACAGGTCTTAAAATCAATTGCTTTCTTGCAGGAAGTCAGGGCGGCGGACAGCAGATTGCAAGCCGCATTGCCTGCAACGAGATTGACCTTTTAATATTTTTCAGAGACCCGCTTTCACCTAAGCCGCACGAGCCGAGCGACCACGATCTTTTGCGTCTTTGCGACGTTCACAATATTCCGTTTGCAACCAACATTGCAACGGCTGAGGCATTAATCAGAGGTGTTGAGAGAGGCGATTTTGAGTGGAGAGAAATAGTAAATCCACGCTACAATCAATCGAGATAAAATAAACTAATAACGGGTGAGTAAATTTACTCGCCCGATTTTTATAACGCATTAATAACAGGAGAACGATATGGCACTTATAACTAAAGCTATTAAAGGCACTAAGGATGTCTTGCCTAAGGACGTACACAAAAACCAATATATCGAGACTACTGCGCTTGATATCGCTTCAAAGTTTGGATATAAAGAAATAAGAACACCTGTTTTTGAACACACGGAGCTTTTCCAAAGAGGTGTGGGCGACACGACGGACGTTGTTCAAAAGGAAATGTATACTTTTGACGACAAGGGCGGCAGGTCAATCACATTAAGACCGGAAGGCACTGCAGGCGCAGTTCGTTCATACCTTGAAAACGGGCTTTGCAACGAGGCACTTCCGCAAAAAGTTTGCTACCTCACCTCTTGCTACAGATACGAAAAGCCTCAGGCAGGCAGGCTCAGAGAGTTCCACCAATTTGGTGTGGAATGTTTCGGCTCAGCCTCCCCTCTTGCAGATGCTGAAATTATTGCGCTTGCAAAATCACTTTTTGATACACTCGGCGTTAAGGATTTAAGCCTTGAGATTAACTCAATCGGCTGTCCTACCTGCCGTGCCGAATATCACAAGGCGCTCAAGGAATATTTCTCCTCTCGCAAGGACGAGCTTTGCGACACATGCAAAAGCAGGCTTGACAGAAACCCGATGAGAATACTTGACTGTAAAAGCCCGATTTGCCACGAAATCAGTGAGGGCGCACCTGTAGTTATTGATTACCTTTGCGACGAATGTAAAGAGCATTTTGAAAATGTGCAAAAGTACCTTAAGGCTCAAAATATTGAATACACAATCAATCCGCAGATAGTAAGAGGCCTTGACTATTATACCAAAACGGTATTTGAGTTTGTTTCAAACTCAATCGGTGCTCAGGGCACTGTTTGCGGCGGCGGCAGATATGACGGTCTTGTTGAAGAGCTTGGCGGTCAGCACACACCGTCTCTCGGCTTTGGTATGGGAATTGAAAGGCTTATGCTTCTTATGGAAGCTCAAGGATGCGAATTTCCCGAGGCTGAAAAGCCTGATTTGTTCATTGTTGCTCTTGGCGAAAAAGCAACGCTCAAGGCTGTTGAAATTGCAAAGGATATGAGAGAAGAGGGTTTCTCGGCTTTGCTTGACCTTAACCAAAGAAGCGTAAGGGCGCAGATGAAATACGCTGACAAGCTCGGTGCTAAATTCAATGTTGTTATCGGCGATAACGAGGTTGAGACTAAGAACGCTAAGCTTAAGAATATGCAAACAGGAGAGGAAACAGAGATTAATCTTGACACCTTTGTAAGCGGATTTTACAGCATATCGTTAAACGAGCAGCTTTCCGATTTGGAAATTAACGGTGAGGAATTTGATTTCAATTCACTTTTCGGTCTTGGAAATAAGAGCGATGAGGAATAATAATTAATTACAGATTATAATAAATTTGTGAAAGGCATAATATAATGGAAACAATCAAGGGACTTAAAAGGACAAATTATTGCGGCGAACTTAGAATTGAGGATGCCGGCAAGGAGGTTACCCTTTTCGGCTGGTGCCAAAGGCAACGTGACCTCGGTAATCTTATATTTATTGATTTAAGGGACAGGACAGGTCTTGTTCAACTTTCATTTAACGACACTACCGACAGAGAAGTTTTTGCCAAGGCGCAAAGCGTAAGGGCGGAATATGTTGTTGCCGCTGTTGGCACTGTTTGCGAGCGTGAAAGCAAAACGAACAAGATTGCAACAGGCGATATTGAAATTAACGTTAAAGAATTTCGTATTATTTCAAAGGCTGAAACACCGCCTTTTGAAATTGCAAAAAGTGAAAAGGTCGGCGACGAAACCACACTTAAGTACCGTTACTTGAACCTCAGAAACGAAAAGCTTACTCAAAATATTTTAATGCGCCACAAGATTGCAAAAATTGCAAGAGAATATTTTTATGACAATGATTTCATTGAAATTGAAACCCCGATGATGATAAAATCAACACCTGAGGGCGCAAGAGACTATGTTGTGCCGTCACGTGTTCACAACGGCAAATTCTATGCTCTTCCTCAATCTCCGCAGATTTACAAGCAGCTTTGTATGATTGCAGGCTTTGACAGGTACATTCAGCTTGCCCGCTGCTTCAGAGATGAAGATTTAAGAGCGGACAGGCAGCCTGAATTTACACAAATCGACCTTGAAATGTCATTTGTTGATACAGACGATATTATGGAAATGGCAGAGGGCTTTATCAAAAAGCTTATGAAAGAAACTATCAACGTTGATATCGACTTCCCTCTTCCACGTATGACCTTTGCGAAGGCGCAGGAAAAGTACGGTTCAGACAAGCCCGATACACGCTTTGGTATGCTTATTGAGGATATCACCGCTTGGGCTGAAAAGACTGATTTTGTTGTATTTAAAAACGCTGTTGAAACCGGCGGAACGGTAAGAGCAATTGTTGCTAAAAATGCCGCTTCAACATATACAAGAAAGAAAATTGACAAGCTTACCGAGCATGCAAAGGGTATCGGCGCAAAGGGTCTTGCTTATATCAGATGGGCTGACGAAGCGCCTACGTGCTCGTTCAACAAATTCTTGAAGGACGGCGAGCTTGACGAGCTTACAAGCACTCTTAATGTTGAAAAAGGTGACTGCGTATTTATCGTATCGGGCAAAACAAGCGATACTCTTTCAATTCTCGGCGCACTTCGCCTTATTGTTGCCAAGGAGCTTGACATTATCCCTGAGGGCAAGTGGAACTTCCTTTGGATTACAGAAATGCCATTCTTTGAATATGATGAAGAAACAGGAGAATGGCTTGCAATGCACCATCCTTTCACAATGCCTATGGAAGAATGCATTGAATATCTTGATACAGACAAGGGCAAGGTTAGGGCTAAGGCATTTGACCTTGTATTAAACGGAACAGAACTTTCTTCAGGCTCAATGAGAATTACCGACTGCGAACTTCAAAACAAAATGTTTGAGCTTCTCGGTATGGAGCAAGAAGAAATTGACGCAAAGAAGGAGAAAGCTATGTATCTTACGGTTA
>DAVZKM010000062.1:0-9389 GCA_052272245.1 Eubacterium sp. | reverse complement strand
TTCTACCCTTGCGCTTGTTCGCCAAATTCTTAAATCCTACCCCGGCAAATACAAAATATATTACGGCACGGAGAATAAGAAAAAGCACGCCGAGTTTATAAAAGAAATCGGGCTTGACGTTAAGCTTATTGACGTAACGACTTTTAAGTATACCAAGATTCTTGCAAGCGCAAAGTATCTTATTAATAACAGCTCGTTTCCGGTTTATTTTGTCAAAAAGCCGGAGCAGGTTTATATTCAAACTTGGCACGGTACTCCGCTTAAAACACTCGGCAAAAAAATGCGCCTCGGCATTGAGTCAATGTATAATGTTCAGCATAATTTCCTTCAGGCTGACTATATAACTTTTCCCAACGATTTCACCCGTGATGTTATGATGGAGGATTATAACCTTAACGACCTTTATACAGGCAAGGTTGTTATGGCAGGCTATCCGAGAAATGAAATCTTTTTTAAAAAGGAAGAGGGAGAGGCACTTAAAGCAGAACTTGGCTTAGCGGGAAAGACCGTTTATGCTTATATGCCGACTTGGAGAGGCACAAGCAACCACGATATCAACACCGCTTCATATGAAAGCAAGGTTAAGGAAATATTTAAGGTTATTGATAATAAGCTTAGTGATGATCAGGTTTTCTTTGTCAATTTCCATCCGATTTTGAAGGATTCAATTTCGCTTAGCAATTATAAGCATATCAAGCCTTTCCCAAAGGGTATCGATAACTACAGCTTTTTAAATTGTGCAGACGCACTTGTTACCGACTATTCGTCTGTATTTTTCGATTATTCAATCACTCAAAAGCCGATTATCCTCTTTATGTATGACTATGACGAGTATATGCACGACAGGGGAATGTATTTGGATGTTGCGACGCTTCCTTTCCGTAAGATTTATGATGAAAAAGAACTTGCAAGGGTGCTTAGTGACGAAAGCTTTATGAGCGATTCGTATACCGATACCGAATATTTCAAAACGTTCTTTAAGTATGACGCACCGGATATAAGCCAAAGGCTTCTTGACCTTTTGTTTACGGGCGAGAGCGACAGCCTTGAAATTAAGGACTATTCCTTTAATAAGGAGAAAAAGTACAAGGTTATTCACCCTGAAATTGTTAAGGAATATGCTCATCTTAATTCAATTTCAAAAATTGCAACCGACGATACAATCGTTTGCTTTGAAAAGAAATGGTTTAAGGGTGAGGTAGGCCCTGCGCTTTATGATAATTTCAACGATATGTTCAAATATGTTGTTATCACAATGACAACTCCGAGAACGTATATTGAGGATATGTTGTGCCATTTAGGCGTTAAAAAAGTTAAGGACGCTGTTCATAAAAGAGAAATACAGCGTACATTTCCTAATCTTAACATTGATCCTAAGTTTATTACAGATATCAGCGCATTTGATGAAAATTGTTTTGTTGACGAGCGTGATATAGTTAAATGTAATACAAAAAATATTGCAAACGGCAATAAAAAAATTGCTATATCTCTTAATGCCAAGGGCTATGAATTTGAGCAAATCGCTGTTCTGAACAATAAGCGTGTTATTCAAAAAACACTTCCCTTGACTGAGGAAAACAGGCAAACCAAGAGCTTTGAAATTCCGCTTGATATTCTTATTGAAAAGCTCGTTGTTTACAATAAGCAAAAATATAATGTGGGTGTTATTGCATTTGATAAGAAAAAGGGCAGAAGATGCATTGTTATGCCGTCGATTAAAAAGGCAAAGGACGGCGATATTTCCAAAAGATTTTGCGAGCCGCTTTTTGCAACGTATACTCTTCCGAAATCTTATTTTGATACGGACCTTAAAAAGCTTGTTGACGCAAACAGTGAGCGTACAAGAAAAATGCTCAAGCTTTATGATTTAACGCCTACTGCTTATGAACTTGCGGCAAGTCCGTTTTATGATGATAAAAGAGAGTTTGCTCTTTATTTCGGCAAAAAGGATGATGCGCTTGAAGCGATTTATCCTCCGTGTAAGCTTACTTCACTAAAAACTAAGGGTAATCGCCTTGAATTGTCATTCAATATTCCAAATGATCAAAACGCTGAGTTTAACGGTCTTGTTCTTAAATACAGGAGCGTTATTGAGGATATTCAAATTCCGTTTGATTGCAAGCTTGAAAAGAAAGAGGACTTTACAAGGGTAAATGCAGTTCTTGAATTTAAGGGTGATATGCCGCTTAAGGAAATATTCTGGGATGTAAGGGCTGTAGTTGAAAAATACGGCGCAAAGCAATATGTTAAGCTTGGTTATAACGGTTATGCGATTAAGCAAAAGCTTTATTTTTCAAATGTTCAGTGTGATGTTGATGATAAGCACATAATTTTCCCTTATTTTACCAAAAAAGGTATTATTAATTTCTGCTTTAGGGAAAGAAGCGAATACGATACGGCAGAGGTTAAGCGCAAGGAGGTTTTGGCATATATTCTTTATATTCTCTCAGGTCTTTTCCTAAGCCGTAAAAACATTTGGATTGTTTATGAAAAATTCTGCAAAATGGCACAGGATAACGGCTATTATTTCTTCAAGTATTGTATGGAAAATCTTGATGAAAAAGAGAAAAAAAATATCTATTATGTAATTGATAAGCGCTCAGACGAATATAAAAATGTTGAAAAATACGGCAAGCACGTAATTGATTTTATGAGCGTTAAGCATATGCTTTATATTATGTCAATGTCAATTTGTATTTCGAGCGACTCAAAATCTCACCTTTACGCTTGGAGAACTAAGCCAAGCCTTGTTAAGCGTGCAATAGGAAAGAAAAAGGAACTTTTCCTCCAGCACGGCGTAACTGCTCTTAAGCAGGTTCATCAGCTCTTTGGCAAAAAAGGTACAAGCGCTATGGAATATTTTGTCACAACAGGCAGGGTTGAGCAGGAAATTGCAATTAACGAGCTTGGATATAATGAAAAGACTGCGCCTATCACGGGCTTCGCACGTTGGGACGTTCTTGAGGATAAGCAGGTTGATAAGGAAAAATTCATTCTTCTTATGCCTACTTGGCGTTCGTGGCTTGAAGAGGTCAGCGATAATCAATTCCTTGTAAGTGATTATTATAAGAAGTATTCATCCCTTCTTCAAAGCCCTCGCCTTAACCAAATTCTTAAGGATACAAACACTCGCCTTATTTTCTATATCCATCCTAAATTTGCCGGATATATTGATAATTTTAAGGCTGCTGTCAGCAGCAGGGTAGCGTATATTCCTTTTGGCAAAATCCCGCTTAACGAGCTTATGATGCGCTGCTCGATGCTTATTACGGACTATTCAAGCGTTTGTTGGGACGTCTATTATATGGACAAGCCGGTGCTTTTCTACCAGTTTGACTATGATATGTATAATCAGGCTCACGGCTCGTATATTAATATGGAAACCGACCTTTTCGGCAACCGTTCCACTACCGAGGAGGCTCTTTTGAATGACGTTGAGCATTTTGCAAATAACGGCTTTGTTGAAAATGAAAAGGACCGCCTTGCCGCTCCTAAATATTTTGAATACCGTGATAACAACAATTCAAAGAGAATATACGATTTCTTGAAGAATAATAATTATTGATGAAAAAACGGCACCGTTACCTGCTTGGTCAACGATGCCGTTTATATATGTTATTTATTTTTAATTTTGCCCACTCGAAGCGCTCTGAGTGAATTTGCAATTGCAATCAGGCAAACGCCTACGTCGCCAAATACTGCAAGCCACATTGCATTTTCGTTAAATATACCTACCGCACAGCCGATGATGATTAAGAGCTTTACTGCTATTGCAAAAATGATATTTTCATAAACTATACGAATTGTTTTCTTTGCGGCTTTTTTGCCGATTGCAAGCTTTGAAAGCGAGTCGCCCATGATAACCATATCTGCCGCTTCAACTGCTATGTCAGAGCCTGCGCCGCCCATTGCAACGCCGACGTCAGCCTGCGACAAAACAGGTGCGTCGTTAATTCCGTCGCCTGTGTAAACAACAGTTTTGCCGTCTTTTTGAAGCTTGCTTACTATATCGGCCTTTTCGTCAGGCATAAGGCGAGAATAAACCGTGTCAATATCAGCCTTTTTGGCGATATCCTTGGCGATTACTTCCTTGTCGCCCGTCATCATAATTGTTTCTTTAATTCCGAGCTTTCTAAGGCTTTTAAGTGCGTCCTTGCTGTCCTGCTTAATGATATCGGCAAATACAATATCACCCATAAAGCCTTTTTCACTACAACAATAAATTGCCGTTCCTATAACGCTTGTTTCCTTAAAATCATCGCAGTGATCACGCATAAGCTTTTCGTTTCCGACATAGTATTTAACTCCGTCAACCACTGCCGAAACGCCGAGTCCTGCATAAGTTTTCGAGTCCTTAACCTCACATTCATCCGCATAGTGACCGAATGCAACATTAATGCTCTTTGCAATAGGGTGGGTTGAATATCTTTCGCATGCGGCAATAATTTTTAAAAGCTCTCTGTGCTTGTTATCCTCGCAATGGCAATGGTTGTGCTCACAGGTTACAAATTCAAATTTGCCGTTTGTGAGCGTGCCTGTTTTGTCAAATACACCTGTGTCAGCTTTTGCAAGTGCTTCAAGATAATTTCCGCCTTTGACAAGTATTCCCTCATGTGAGCATGCGCCTATTCCGGCAAAAAAGCTTAACGGAATTGAAATAACAAGTGCGCAGGGGCAGGAAACAACAAGTGCCGAAAGACCTCTGTAAAGCCATTCGTGCCATTGACCGCCGAAGAAAAGGGGTGGCACAACCATAATAAGCAAGGCAATTAAGCATACAATAGGAGTATAAATTCTTGCAAATCGAGTGATGAATTTTTGAGCGTGGCTCTTTTTATCCTGCGATTTTTCAAGCATATCAAGTATTCTTGAAACGGTTGAATCCTTGTATTTCTTTTCGGCCTTAACCGTTACTGTGCCGTCAAGGCTTACCGATCCTGCAAGAACATTGTCGCCTACTGTTTTTGTAATCGGGATTGTTTCACCCGTGAGAGATTTCATATCAAATTGCGACATACCCTCGCTTATCGTGCCGTCAATATCAAGCTTTTCGCCGGGGCGGATAATCATTAAGTCGCCGATTTTAACATCCTCGGGCTTAACCGTCTGTTCCTTGCCGTCAACTATTATATTGACCTCCTCGGTTTTGGCTTCAAGCATATTTTTGATTGATTTTCTGCTTTTTTCAAGAGCAAGACCCTGCAAATATTCGCCTATGGTAAAGAGAAATACTACCATACAGCCTTCGCTGTACTCGCCGACTGCGAATGCGCCGATTGAAGCAATTGTCATAAGCAGATTTTCGTTAAAAATATCCTTGTGCATTACACCCTCTGCAGCTTCCTTAAGTATGTCAAAGCCTACTATTAAGTATGAAATCATAAAGCAAACAAGGTATGTGAATTTGGGCAAATCAATAATGCCCTTTTCGGCAATTTCATTTAATATGTAGCCGGCAACGAGAAAGAATCCGCCGCCGATTAATTTAAATAAAAACTGACCTTTGTCTATATCGTCGTGTGAATGCTCACAGCCGCAACCGTGGTCGTGACAGCATTCATCGCATGTGTGTTCGTGAACGTGAGCCATATTTACACCTCTTTTTCTTTTAATCATACATAATATAATTTAATAAGTCGTAATTGTCAACTGTTTATTTTCGTCAATGCTTGCAAGAGCGATATCATTAAGCTTGACCTCTCTGTTTGCAATCATCTTTTTAAGCTCGTTTTTGCCGATAGGGGATTTTTCAATTTCCTTTTCAAGTAATTGTCCGTCTAAAATGACGTTGTAAGAAAGCCCTTCTCTCATCGGCGCAAAGTTAAAATCCTTAGGATTTAACGGTCTTTTAAGCGGAGTAGGCATAAAGCTGATATTGCCTGTGGTTTCCATAATTGCGCAGTCAATGTCCGAAAGCGAAAAATATCCGCTCGCTCTCGCACTTGCAATTAAATCGTCAATGTCAAGCTTCGCCTTTTTTATATTTTTTTTAATTATTTTACCCTTTTGCATTATGATAATCGGCTCGCCCGAAATAAAGCGCCTTGCCGTAATGCTTTTTTGAGTGATAACCGACAGTAAAACGCCTATAACCGCCCAAACGGCCATTGCCGTTATACCCTTCCACCATTCAAGGTCAATGTTTGTTGACATTTCAGCCGCAATTGAGCCTATCGTTATTCCAATAACATAGTCAAAAAAGCTCATCTCGCTTATCTGCCTGAAGCCCATTAATTTAGTTAATAAAAATAATACAACCATTGCAACAACGGATAATATGATTACTTGAAAAAATTCCATAATATCACCGCTATTATTTTGCACATTATTTTTAAATTTATATATAAAAAATGCAGGCGGACAATAAATCCACCTGCAAAACAACAAAAAAATTATTTAATAATTGTTCCTGTTGTGTTAGGAGCCATACCTGCGGCATTAGCCTCGTCGGTATCAATGTGCATTGCAAGAGCATAAGAATCCGACACTCTTACTACAACGTCACCGAATGTAAGATTTCTTTCGTTTGATGTAGGAATGGTAACAGAAACGATTTGACCGTTTGTAAGTCCCATTCTTTCAGCGTCTGCTGTTGTTGCGTGAATATGCCTTTTAGCAGCAATAACACCCTTTGTAATTTCGATTTCACCTGCCGGGCCGACAAGCTTGCAGCTTCCCGAGCCTTCAAGGTCGCCGCTCTCTCTTACGGGAGCAGTAACGCCGATTGAACGAGCATCTGTGAGTGATAACTCAACCTGAGTTTCCTTTCTGCACGGACCGAGGATTGAAACAGCGGGAAATTCGCTCTTAGCACCGACAACTCTTACTCTTTCGTTGCTTGCAAACTGACCCGGCTGAGAAAGTTCCTTTTTAACAGTAAGCTCATATCCCTTGCCGAAAAGTGTTTCCAAATCGTCCTTTGAAAGGTGAACGTGTCTTGCTGAAATTTCAACTAAAACTTTGTTTTCCATATCTAAATCTCCTTAAATCATACACGCACATAAAGCGCATTTTAATCTTGTATTTATTTTATACCTATTTTGATTGTATTTCAACCATAAATTTGATATAATAGCGTTGGTGATGAAAAATGACATTAGACGAACTTGAAAATAAATGTAAAAACTGCACAAAATGTGACTTATGTGAGGGAAGAACCAACCTCGTTTTCGGAATCGGTAAAAAGGATGCCGATATTATGCTTATAGGCGAGGGACCGGGCGAGAACGAGGATTTGCAGGGTCAGCCGTTTGTGGGAAGAAGCGGTCAGCTTCTTGATAAATTCCTTGCAAGCGTTGACCTTTCGAGAAATAAAAACGTTTATATTGCAAATATGGTTAAATGCCGTCCGCCTAAAAATCGTGACCCTAAGCCTGAGGAGCAGGATATGTGCATTAATTGGCTTAGGGAGCAGTTTAAGATTATTAAACCTAAAATTATTGTTTGCGTAGGTCGAATTTCAGCTCAAAGGCTTATTGATAAAAACTTCAAGGTTACTCAGCAGCACGGCGAATTTATTGATAAAAACGGTACTCTTTTTATGGGGACGTATCACCCTGCCGCTATTTTAAGAAATCCTAATAATAAGGAAGCGGCGTTCGGCGATTGGCTCGCATTGAGAGATAAAATTAAAGAGTTGGGTATTGAAATATAATGTAAAATGACGATTACACCTTGGTGCAATCGTCATTTTTTATTTTAATATTTCGTCTGCAAGTGCTTCGAGAGCTTCTATGTCATTTTGTTTTAAGGTGGTTTTGATTGTAACCGTATTATCGATTAAATCAATATTTTTCATTGCTTCAAATTCAGCCTTCATAGCCTTGACGGCACTCGGTGCCCAAGATGCGTTTTCGACAAGGGCAACCTTTCTGTTTTGGTAAAGCTTTGATTTCAAACGATGAATAAAATCAGCCATAGGTGAGAATACTCCTCCGTCATAGCTTGGCGCCATACATAAAAGCGTGCTGTATCTGAATGCATCTTCAACGTTTTCTGCCATATCGCTTCTTGAAAGGTCGGAGACTGCAACTTTTGCGCCCTTTTCTTCAAGAATTTCTTTCATTTTGCGAGCTGCTTCGGCTGTGTTGCCGTGCATTGATGCATAGGCGATAAACACACCTTCATCCTCCGGCTCATAAGATGACCAAGTTGTATAAAGCCTTAAAACTTCAGAAATTGCATCGGTTAAAATCGGGCCATGAAGCGGATAAATTGTTTTGATATCAAGCTTTCCTGCTTTTTTCAAAAGATTAGATACAGGCAAGCCGTATTTGCCCACAATGTTGAAATAATATCTTCTTGCCTCACAGCTCCAATTTTCATCAACGTCAAGTGCGCCGAATTTTCCGAATGCGTCGGCTGAGAAAAGGGCTTTTTCACTTTCCTCATAGGTTATCATAACCTCGGGCCAATGAACCATAGGCGCAAGAATGAATTTGAGCGTATGGCTTCCGAGCGACAGCTCATCGCCCTCCTTGACCGCCATAATGTTTTCAGCCTCAATATTAAACTGTTCAAGCATTGACTTTGCCTTAGCCGTGCAAACGAGGGTAAGGTGCGGATACATTTTTAAAAGGGTGTTGATATTTCCCGAATGGTCAGGCTCTAAGTGCTGAACTACGAGATATTCAGGAGCTCTGCCGTCAAGTGCTTTTTTAAGATTTTCAAGCCACTTGTCTGTAACAATCTTGTCAACCGTGTCCATAATTGCGATTTTTTCATCGTCAATCACATATGAATTGTAAGCCATTCCGTTTGGAATTGAATATTGCCCCTCAAATAAATCAAGCTCGTGCGTGCTTGCACCGATATATTTAATGTTTTCCATAATGTTCCCCTTAAGTATAATTTAAGGCTCCCTTTTATAAGAAAGCCTCATAATTATACCATAATATAAGTGAATGTTCAATATATCTTAATAATTGTCTGTATTATTTATAATTGCTTTGCCGTTCGGAAATTCCACTTTGTACTGAATTGCTTCGCAAGTTTCGTCGCCTGTGTCGTGAGAGGTATTAACATTCACATCGACATAGCAAATATATTTGATGCCGTTTTCATCCTCGGCGCTGATTTCAAAATTTAAGTAACCGTCGAGATTGCTATAAAGATCACTGTTGCAGTCAAATTTGAATTGTCCCAATTCCAAACAGTTTGAATTAATACGGCAATCTTTTTCATAAAGAGGTTTCTCACTGCCTTTGCCGTAAATTTTTAAATAACCGTTTTTGAGCTTGACTTTTGACCTAACATCAAACGTGATGCTGTCGCCGTTTCCGTCGTTATATAAAATTTTTCCGTTTTTATAGTCAAGACTTGATATGAATACAGAGGTATCGAAATACTGACCGATAAAATAGGGTGTAACATCTGTCGTCATCGTATTG
>DAVZKM010000061.1:0-9408 GCA_052272245.1 Eubacterium sp. | reverse complement strand
GCTGTAGGAGCACCCATTGAGTCAGCATGCTGACTGATAAGCTTACAGCCGTTAGCAATAAGGGTATTTGCAGCTTCCTTTTCAGCAGCTTCATCATACCATGAACCTGTGAACTGAACTTCCATAGTAGCGCTTGGGCAAACTGAACGAGCACCAAGGAAGAATGAAGTATAACCTGAAATAACCTCAGCATAGGTGTATGCGCCTACATAACCGATTTTAGCATCTTTAGCTTCAAATTTGCCGTCTTTAATCATCTGATTAAGTTTCATACCTGCAGCAACACCTGCAAGATATCTTCCTTCGTAAATTGAAGCGAATGCATTGTGATAGTTGTCAAGACCTTCTGTGTGAGCTCTTGTACCTGTTGAATGGCAGAACTGAACTTCAGGATGCTTCTTAGCAACTTCAATAATGTAAGGCTCGTGACCGAAGCTGTCAGCAAAGATGATTGAGCATCCCTTGTCAACAAGGTCTAAAGCAGCCTCTGTGCATTCCTGACCTTCAGGAACATTAGTCTTGTAAATCTTGTTTTCATCAGCAATTCCGAGAGTCTTACAAGCTTCGTCAGCAGCTGTGATGAAGTTCTTATCGTAAGTTGAGTTCTCGTCGTGAAGGAAAATAAATCCTACCTTAATGTCTGATGATGCAGATGTCTTATTTGTTGTATCCTTTGTATTTGCGTCTTTTGAAGAACAACCGGCAAATACGCCTACAACAAAGAGAACTGAAAGAACAACTGCAAGAATTTTCTTTGTGAGTTTCATTTGTCTTACCTCCGTACAAATAAATCAATTTATTATAAGGTGATGCCACCGAATAACCAAAACAAAAAAACGATTAATCTCTGAAATAAACCTTGCCCGTTTCATGGTCCATACTTTCAACAATAGCAAGAGATTCAACCTTAATTCCATTGCTCCTGAGTTTGTCACCGCCATGCTGGAAACCTTTTTCAATAACAACGCCGCAGCCTGCAAGTGATGCACCGCTGTCATTAACAAGTGCGATAAGACCGTTGAGCGCATTGCCGATTGCAAGAAAATCATCAACAATGAGGACCTTATCGTTTTCATCGAGAAATCGTTTTGACACAATAATATCATATGTAGTGCCGTGAGTGAAACTCTCAACCTTAGAGGTATACACATCGCCGGCAATATTTTTAGTTTTTGTTTTTTTTGCGAAAACAAGCGGACAGCCAAATTCCTCGGCAACAAGCGCACCGATAGCTATGCCCGACGCTTCGATAGTAAGGATTTTATTAACGCCGTCGTCCTTAAACAAGCGGTGAAATTCCTTTGCAATTTCCCTCATAAACGGAATATCAATTCTGTGATTTAAAAAACCGTCTACCTTAAGGATATTGCCCTCGTAAACTTCGCCTTCATTTAATATCTTCTGCTTTAAAGAATCCATACTTTGTACCACCGAAAATAATGTTTAATAATAATGTGTGTATATCTTATTACTAAATTACAAATTTTGCAACTATTCTTTTTAATTTGACACCAAATTTTAATATTTTCTTTGTTTATATTAAAAACAAGACATATATTAGGTATGATATTTGTATATATTGCATATATGTAAAGCAAAGCACTTTACACCAAGGTATAGACTAATCGGAAAATATATGATAATATAAGCAAGGTGATATTATGGAAAGCAAAAAAATCGCAATAATTGTGAGCATATTTATAGTTATATTTATACTTTTGACCGGGTTAATCGGCATTGCTGGTAAAATTCCTTTTCTTTCAAAGCCGTTAGTATTCATTTTTGCAATAATATTAGCGTTATTTGTTTTGCTGTTCTTTATAATTATAAGTAAAAGGAGAAAAAAATGAAAATTCTTGTAAGTGCCTGCCTGCTTGGAGAGAACTGTAAATACAACGGCGGAAACAATAAAAATGAAAATGTTATAAAACTTGGCGAAAAGCACAAATTAATTCCTATTTGTCCTGAAACTTTTGCTTGCCTGCCCACTCCGAGAGTGCCAAGCGAAATCAGGGACGGCAGAGTATACTCAAAAAACGGTGAGGATTTAACCGAAGCATTTTATGACGGAGCGGAAAAAGCCCTTTACGTTGCAGAGGAAACCGGATGCCAAATAGCAATTTTGAAAGAAAGAAGTCCATCGTGCGGTTTCGGTAAAATATATGACGGAACGTTTTCGGGCACACTTACATATGGTAACGGCATAGCTGCGCAAATGCTTTATGAACACGGCATTAAAATTTACGGAGAAAGCAACGTAAAAAAGGATGCTTTTTCAGATGAATAAATGTGAAATCCGAATTAATTTATAAATTTAAATGAAATCTTTTAATAACATAAGGCGCTTAACCTAATAGCAGGTTAAGCGCCTTGAACGATTTTATATTAACTTTTAAATCTTATAACTGATTAGTACATCGGTCTATACCTCGTATATTTAATGACCTATTCTAAAATACCGATATTAATTTTTCAGCATTTAGATTAACTTACTAACCCATTGGACTGTACCTCGTTAAATTATTTTATAATGTAGCTTTCGCTACAGATTATCGGCAGGATAATCAAATATATACCTTTACTATTTAGTTTTTCGCACCCGATAGTAATTAACCAATTCTGCCGAATAACTATTTTAATAATCCTTCATAAAGTTTGTACCCGCAAGCAATTCCGTTTTGCTTCTGTCGATACATTAGTTTCCGTTATTTTATTGGGTTACTTCTCGGGTGCTTGTCTGACCTGGTTCTAAATCCATTGGACAAGCCTCCTTTCGTATTCTAAACAAGTTAAGCGATAGAGATTTTGGCTTTTCCTTACCTCAAGTCCTTTCACTCTCAAGCCTTTGTATCTATCTCTTTTGTTCATCTACATAATAGCATACCTATTGTTGATTGTCAATAGTTTTTTTATATTTTTTTGCATTATTTTAGTAATATTAAACAATTGTTAAATCTTTGCTTATACTATTGACTAAACCATGAAAAGTATATATAATATTATAGGTAACTTGATTCAGGAGGTTAATTTATGGCTGAAAACGAAGAATATTATGAGCCGGACATTATCAGCGTAACAGATGATGACGGCAACGAGCTTCTTTTTGAACTATTGGAAAGATATGAAACTGACAACGATGTTTATGTTGCAATTACAAAATATAATGAGACTGACGAGGACATTGTTGACGGCGACTATGAGGTAATTACCCTCAAGGTTGAAACTGACGACAACGGCGATGAATATCTTGTTGAAATTGAAGATGAAATGGAATACGAGCAAATTTCCGATATACTTATGCAAAAGATTGAGGAAAAATTTGACGTTGAATATTTTGAGCCGGAGCAGTAATAATAATTTATAGAATCTACCCTTCTCGACAACCGTCAGCTTTAGTAACCCGAACACGTTTTTTTAGGGATTTGACTTCTTTGAAACGGGAATGCAGACCTCCCTTATTTATAAGGACGTTGGTAGCACAAAGTGATAAGAGCATAACCCACCTGCTAAGAGAGCAGGTTATTGTCAGCAGGCGGCGGCTGGGTGGATTTTTATATAGAAAAAGAAGTGAAAGTTTTATGCTTTCGCTTCTTTTCTTTTTATATTATATAAAAAATCAGTAAGACCTAAAATCTTACTGATTTATATTTATTATTCTTTAGGCTTCATTGCATTGTATGAGGTCAAAACCGCTTCGTCCGAAATATTACATCCAAGGTCATAAATAGGAATTTTTGAAAAAACCTGTTCGAGCACATCAAAAAGTTTTTCCATATTTACTGCATCAAGCTTACGAACGGTTTGAGAAAAAATATTAAAAACAGCTTTACTTGTATCAGCCTTCTTTATCCAATTGTTTTCACTTCTTTGAAGAAAGCAAATTCCGGCAAGTTCAACCACTCGAGGTGTTGAATAGTCATACTTACCGCTCCAAGGAGTGCCGCAAGCATAAATCTTGTCGCCAATAAGCCTGATAGCCGGTTTATCATCGTTGAGCATATATGCCCTGTCGCCGAAATGCTTAAGCCAAAGTTTAGTATGAGTTGACTTGCCCGTACCGCTGTCGGCAGAAAAAGCATATGCCACATTATCAACAACTATGCACGAAGAATGAAGCAAAAAGCCGTTATACTTAATAAGTTCCGTATAAAAATCAGAACCAGTAAGCATATACTCCCAATCATCCTGAACAAGTTCGGGATGCGCTTGCACAGCGTCTTGAACTCTTTTTTCATCAACATTAATTGATATATCAATATTTTTTTCTTCCTGATTTTTTGCAAGATAAGGAATTGCCTGTTTTTTTGTTCTGCCCTTTTCGTTCTTTATTTCCACTTTAAGATTTGCGATATCATAAATCATATTTTCACCTTAATAATTTATTCCTACAACAATAAAAAGTATAACTTAATAATCAATTTACGTCAAGGGACAAAATGCGAACTTTTAAAAAAGTGTTCTTGACATTATAGAACATTTGTTTTATTATATAGTTATTAGAACAAGTGTTCTAATAACTATAACGTCAAGGACAATTATATTATGGAAAGACAAATACTTCATATTGACTGCAACAAGTTTTATGCAAGCGTGGAATGCCTTTTACATCCCGAATTAAAAGGAAAGCCCGTTGCAGTAGGAGGCAACGAGGAAAGCAGGCACGGAATTATACTTACCAAAAATGAAATCGCTTCAAAATACGGTCTTGTTGTTGGTGAGCCGTTATGGAAAGCGAAGCAAAAGTGCAGAAATTTAATAATCGTACCGCCAAACTTCCCTGTTTACATTGAGTTTTCAAAAAAAGTAAGAAAAGTTTTGGAAAATTATACAGATTTAATTGAACCGTTCGGTCTTGACGAAAGCTGGATTGACGTCACGGGTGATTGGTTTAAAAACGGACGGGAAATCGGTTTTGAAATAAAAGAGAGAGTAAGAAAAGAAATAGGAATCACCGTAAGTGTGGGTGTAAGCTATAACAAGGTGTTTGCAAAGCTTGGCTCAGACTACAAAAAGCCGAATGCCATGACCGTCATAACAAAAAAGAATTACCAAAAAATTGTTTGGCCGCTTAAATGCAGTGATATGATTATGGTCGGTGCCGCAACGACGAAGAAACTTAATAATTACGGAATATATACAATAGGCGACATTGCAAAAAGCGATGAGAAATTTATAAAAAGCATACTCGGCAAAAACGGAATTTTGCTAAGGCGATATGCACGTGGAGAGGATAAAACTCCTGTCAGGCACAAGGATATTGAGCGTGATATAAAAAGCATAGGAAACGCAACAACCACGCCGAGAGATTTAGTGAACAACAATGATGTGAAAATAATTTTTACCGTTTTGGCTGAAAGTGTTTCAAGACGAATGAGAAATCTCGGCTTAAAAGGAACTACCCTTTCAATCTATGTCAGAAACAAGGAACTCGGCAGCTTTGTAAGGCAATGCAAATTAAAAAGCGCAACAAACGTAAGCGGTGAGCTTATCAAAAGCGCAATGGCTTTATTTGTTATAAACTATGATTGGAAAATGCCGATAAGAAGTTTAGGCTTAAGCGTTACGGATTTTGATTTTGATTATTGTTCGCAATTTGATTTTTCAAAAACGGTTGAAAAAAGAGAAAAGCTTGAAAAAATCGACACCGCCGTTGACGCTTTAAAAAACAGATACGGAAACTATTGCATCGGACGTGGAACGGTATTATTTGATACAAAGCTTTCGCATTTCAGCCCTTATGACGACCATAACATTCACCCTGTATCGCCGCTGTAAATGGTAAAACTTACTTTGGAATAATTTATGATTTTTATTTGCGAATTCGATTTTTATTTGATATAATCAGATCACACATTAGATGTGAATTTGATTTTGGAGTTGTTTATATGATTAGAAGAATCATTCAAATAGATGAAAACAAGTGCAACGGTTGCGGTGCTTGTGCAAATGCATGCCACGAGGGTGCAATCGCAATGGTAAACGGAAAGGCAAAGCTTTTGCGTGATGATTATTGCGACGGACTCGGCGATTGCCTGCCGACCTGCCCTACCGGTGCTATCACATTTGTTGAAAGGGAAGCGCTTGAATATGACAGAGAAGCTGTTGAAGCAAATATGAAAAAGAAGCAAGATAAAAAAGAAGCTTTTCACACTTGCCCATCAAGTATGGCACACACATTTAACAGAGTAAGTGAAGATATTGAAGAAAGTGCATCAAGCTTCAATAAATCACAGCTCGGTCAATGGCCTTGCCAAATAAAACTTGTACCTGTAAACGCACCGTATTTTGATAATGCAAATTTGCTTATTGCGGCTGACTGTACTGCATACGCCTATGCAAATATGCACAATGAATTTATGAAAGGCAAAATTACAATTATCGGCTGTCCGAAGCTTGATGATATTGATTACAGCAAAAAACTCACTCAAATAATTAAGCAAAACAATATCAAAAGCGTAACGATTGTGCGTATGGAAGTGCCTTGCTGCGGCGGACTTGAATATGCGGCAAAAGAAGCCATTAAGCAAAGCGGTAAATTTTTACCGTGGCAAGTTGTAACAATCAGCATTGACGGAAAAATGATAAATGACTAAAAAAAGCGATGAAGAATTTGATTTTTCTTCATCGCTTTTATATTAAACTTCTTTACCGTTATCGAACTTTTCAAGAGCCTTAACGCTGATTGCAAAACAATCCGCAAGACCTTTAAGGTTCATATTATCATAAGTATCACGTCTTGTATGATAATAATCTTCAAGCTTATGGTTAAGGCCCGTAACACCTGTTGCACGGAAGCCTGCCTGAGCAAAAGCAGCAGAGTCGGTAGCACCTCCGAGAGGTGGAACCCAACCCTTTTTACAAGGAATATTAAGGTCAGCGGCAGATTCCATAAATAAATCCGAAACTGCCTTATCTGCTTTAACAGTGCCATTGAGATCACGATAATTAGTCATAAGATATTTAGGGTCATGGATTGTGTCGTAAGAAAGAATGATTGTAGGAACATCATCAAACTCGCCCTTATGAGCTTCGCACCAAGCCTTAGCACCTCTGAGACCTGCTTCCTCACTGCCTGAAAGAATAACGCCGACCTCTGTATTTTCAAGAGTAATGCCTTGATCGTGAAGAGCCTTAAGAACAGCGATACCCATATAACAGCCTGAAAGATTATCATTAGCGCCGTCAACAACTCTATTCTTATTCCACATCCAATAAAGACCAATAAGGAAAGGAACAAATATAAGGCCGAAAAGAGCCATTTTGAAAAGTGTAACATCATGGCTGATCATACCGAATGCGCCGTATTTAACAGTTGAAATAATAGAAATAACAAGATAATAAACTGCGCCGATACCACAGATAACAGCGTGTCCTTCAAATCCAACGCCGCCCAAAGCATAGTTTACCGGCCATTCCCAAGCAGCGTCAGGGTGACCATTAAAGAATATACGGCGCTTAACTTCGCCTGAACACTTCTTTACAGCGGTTACGTTATGACCTGTTTTTTCAGGGAAAAATCTGTCAACGCATTTTTTATAAAAGCCAAACTGAAGCAAAACAATTGTAAGACCTGCTACAATAAGTATTGCTGAAACAATCGGACAGAAGAAGAAAAGAACGATTGCTGCTAAAACGAATGTGATTGTGAAATAAATCCATCCAAAGAACGAGCCGGGATTTTCCTTAAAGCTTTCAACGTCCGCTCTTTCACATCCGCAATCTTTTTTTAATACGTCAGCCATATACTCGCAAGCCTGCTTTTCGCCGGGTGAGCCCGGGTCACGCTTATCCATATCTTTGCAAATATGGGTAATCTCATCGAGCATATAATCGGCATAGTCGCTTTTTTTGTCAATAATGTTTTTTAAATCCATCATTATACCTCCTGTGTATGTTTAAATTACGTTTAGTAAAATATATTTATATTAAAGCATAAATATAATCATTCGTCAACAATTAGCATAAATTTGCATAATTTTGTATTAATTTTGTAATATTCATACATCAAGTGCATTATTTAGAAATGCTCTAAGCTTATTGCTTTTTGGATTTTCAAAAAGGTGTTTAGGCTCTCCGTATTCATCAATAACGCCGTCAGCCATAAAGATTACCTTATCGGAAACATTCTTTGCAAAATCCATTTCGTGAGTAACAACAATCATAGTGCTGTTGCCCGTTTTAAGGTTCTTGATAACTTTAAGAACCTCCCCTGTAAGTTCAGGGTCAAGTGCAGATGTAGGTTCATCAAAACAAAGAATATCAGGCTTAAGCATAAGCGCTCTTGCAATCGCAACACGTTGCTTTTGACCGCCCGAAAGCTGACAAGGATAATGATTAATTCTATCCTCAAGACCTACTTTTTTTATAATTTCTCTTGCCTGAACTTCAAGTTCCTCTTTAGTTCCCATTTTAAGCAAAGACGGTGCAAGAGTAAGATTTTGAAGAACGTCGTATTGAGGAAACAGGTTAAAATCTTGAAAAACAAGACCAAAATGAAGTCTTTTCTTTCTCAAATCCTTTTCCTTAATTTTTTTATCAACAATTCCGTCATAAATTGTTTCACCGTTTACGGTAATCGTACCCGACTCGGCAAATTCAAGAAAGTTTATGCAACGAAGAAGCGTTGTTTTACCTGAGCCGGATGAACCGATAATGGAAAGCACCTCACCTTTTTGAAGGTCAAAGCTTATGCCCTTTAGTATTTCATTTTTGCCAAAGCTTTTTTTGATATTATTAACCTCTAAAAATGCCATAAAGCCCAACCTCCTTAAGAATTAAAATAACTGAGTTTCTTTTCAATTCGACCGAATAGAAGAGTAAGAATTCCGCAGAATACAAGGTAAAATGCGCCGGTATAGAACAACGGCCAGAAAAGACCTGCACCTGTGATATAATCCTCACCGACACGAATAACCTCAATAATTGCAATAGTTCTTGCAAGAGAGGTATCCTTAACAAGAGTAATAATTTCATTACTCATAGGCGGAACAATATTTTTAACTACCTGCAAAAGCGTAACCTTAAAGAAAATTTGCGACTTAGTCATACCAAGGACAAGACCGGCTTCCTGCTGACCCTTTGGTATACTTTCAATACCACCACGATAAATTTCCGAGAAATAACAAGAATAGTTAATAACAAACGCAATTAATGCCGCTTTAAAACGATAATCATTTCCGACCTGCATTCCGAAAAGAAGCCCCGGACCGTAGAAAACGACAATAATTTGAAGCATAAGCGGAGTACCTCGAATAATCCAAACGAGCACCTTAACAAGATATTTAAGAGGCTTAAATTTAGACATAGAGCCAAAACTCAAAATAAGCCCCAAAGGCAAAGCGCAAAGAAGAGTGATACCGAAAAGCTTAAAGTTTATCCAAAAGCCCTTAAAAAGCTCAAGCGTTATCG
>DAVZKM010000060.1:0-9664 GCA_052272245.1 Eubacterium sp. | reverse complement strand
TTAATCGGCGGCTACGGCCATGATGACCGTGTTTGCTCATACCCTGCGCTTTGTGCAATACTTGATATTGACGAAGCACCGGAGTATACCGTTTTGACCGTTCTTACCGATAAAGAGGAAACCGGCTCGGACGGCAACACGGGTCTTAATTCAAGCTATCTTAAATATTTTGTTGAGGATTTGGCAAGGCTTGAGGGCTACGAGGGCAGAGATGTTCTTTCTAACTCTAAGTGCCTTTCAGCCGACGTTAACGCCGCATTTGACCCAACGTGGTCAACTCCTTTTGAAAAGAATAATTCTTCGTTTATCAACGAGGGTGTTTGCGTAACCAAGTTTACCGGCGCAAGAGGTAAGGGCGGCACGTCAGACGCTTCTGCCGAATATGTAAGCTTTGTTAAAAATCTTCTTGAATCAAACGGCGTTTTGTGGCAGAGCGGCGAGCTTGGCAAGGTTGATGCCGGCGGCGGCGGAACCGTTGCTATGTATATCGCT
The DNA here is from genome assembly GCA_052272245.1 of Eubacterium sp. GTDB lineage: Bacteria > Bacillota > Clostridia > Oscillospirales > Acutalibacteraceae > Eubacterium_R. The sequence continues at coordinate 9,172 of DAVZKM010000060.1, read as the reverse complement.
AACCTCAATGTTGACGTTATCGACGTTGGCGTGCCAGTTCTTTCTATGCATTCTCCTTACGAGATTGTCAGCAAGATAGATACGTATATGGCGTATAAGGCATTTAAGGTTTTCTTTACTAAGTAATATATTATGAAAATTTTGATTATCTCAACAGGCGGAACAATTGCGAGCAAAAAAGACGGCAATATTCATCTTGACGCACCGTTTAAGGTGGTTGATTTTGCCGATAAAAATTTAGTAAAGGGCGTTGAGCTTTCGTTTTCCTGCCCTTATACGATTTTGTCGGAAAATACGGATTTTTCGCATTTGCAAAGCCTTGTTGACGAGATAAAAGAGAGCGACGCCGATAATATTATTATTCTTCACGGCTCGGACACGCTGGCATTTACTTCGTCGTTTATAGCAAATCTTTTTTGGGATAAAAATATTGTGCTCACTGCCTCCGATAAGCCGATTGAGGATAATTCGGCTAACGGAATTTCTAATTTTAATGAGGCGCTGAGGCACATAATCAAAGGCGAAAAGGGAGTTTTTGTAAGCTACGACGGTATTTTCCCCGCAGATACAATAACGAGCGCCGACGGTCTTGATAAATTCAGGCAGACGGGTAAGTCGCAGCCGAAGTTTAAAAATCCCCGTCTTGCGCCAAAGAATATATTGGTGATTAAGCCTTATATCAATATTGATTATAATAATTATAATATAGAAAGCGTAGATTTGGTTTTGCACGAGATGTATCACAGCGCAACCGTGCCCGAAAGCGCAAAGGCTTTTGCCAAAAAGTGTATGCAAAGCGGTGTGCCGTTTTATTTTGTGACTTCAAAGTCTTCGGCTGATTATGAAACCTCGGCAGATATTTCTGATATGATTATTTTTAACACCACGCTTGAAAATGCATTTGCAAGATGTAATATAAAAACTTGACAATCATTCTTTAACGTGGTAAAATGTCTTTACTAATTGAAAATGTAAACCGTTGAAACGGAGATAAAAACGAGATACGAACTTACAGAGAGTCCTCGGCGCTGGAAAGAGGGCAGTAGACGGCTTGTTAAATGGACCGTTGAGGGTACGGTGAAAGGCTTAGGCTTATTATCCCGTAACGTGATGACCTACGTTAGTGGTCGGAGATATGATAGTATCTTGCAAAGTGTATGGTAACCCATAAATCAAGGTGGCACCACGGAAAGTAATTTTCGCCCTTGGTAATACGTAAGTATTGCCGAGGGCTTTTTTGTTGCCCTTTTGCAAGAGGAAAGACAAGAGGAAAGAAAATGAAAATTTATCCATCTGTTGAAGAAATTAAGGAAAAATATCAAAACTTCAAAACAGTTCCCGTCAGCACGGAGATTGAAGCTGATGTGTCGGCACTCACGGTTTTGAAAAAGATTAAAAACGTAAGCTCTCATTGCTATATGCTTGAGTCAAACGATGATGCCAACAACACGGGGCGTTACACCTTTTTGGGCTATGACCCAAAGGCAGAGGTTAGCTGCACAAATTATAATGTGAGGGTTATTGATTCATTCGGCGTTAAGAATTACACGGGCGACGCAAGAAAATATATAAAGCAAATGCTTGATGAGCACAAAGCGCCTAAAATTGAAAATTTGCCTACCTTTACGGGCGGACTTGTAGGCTATTTCGGCTACGATTATGTAAAATACAGCGAACCGAGCCTCAAGCTTGACGCACACGACGACGGCAATTTCAAGGATGTTGACTTAATGCTTTTTGATAAGGTAATTGCTTTTGATAACCGTGAAAATAAAATTATTCTTATAGTAAATATTCAAACGTGCGCTGTTGACGAAAATTATGCAATCGCATTAAAAGAACTTGAAATAATGAAAAATATTATTTTAAACGGCGATGAGGCAGAGATTGAAAAGCCTAAGCTTAAAACGGAATTTAAACCTCTTTTCGACGGCGAAAGATATGCCCAAATGGTTGAAAAGGCTAAGCATTATATTAAAGAGGGCGATATTTTTCAGGTGGTTCTTTCAAACAGGCTTGAGGCTGAAATGGACGGCTCGCTTTTCAAAACTTATGAGATTTTGAGAAAGCTTAATCCTTCGCCCTATATGTTTTATTTTTCGTCTGACGATATTGAAATGGCAGGCGCTTCACCGGAAACACTTGTTAAGCTTGAAAACGGAGATTTAAGCACTTATCCGCTTGCAGGTACCCGTCCGAGAGGCAGGAACAAAGCGGAGGACGACGAGCTTGAAAAAGAACTTTTAAAAGACCCGAAGGAGCTTTCGGAACATAATATGCTTGTCGACCTGGGCAGAAACGATTTGGGAAAAATCAGTAAGTTCGGTACGGTTAAGGTTGACAAATATCACCAAATTTTAAAATTCAGCCACGTTATGCATATCGGCTCAACCGTAACAGGCAAAATCAGAGAAGATAAAACGGCGCTTGACGCAGTAGATGCGGTGCTTCCGGCAGGCACTCTTTCGGGTGCGCCGAAAATCAGGGCAATGCAGATAATTAACGAGCTTGAAAACAACAAGCGAGGAATTTACGGCGGAGCAGTCGGATATATTGATTTGACGGGCAATCTTGATACTTGCATCGCAATTCGATTTGCATTTAAAAAGCACGGCAAGGTATATGTTCGTTCGGGAGCAGGCATAGTTGCAGATTCTATTCCCGCTAAGGAACACAGGGAATGTATAAACAAGGCGAAGGCGGTTGTTACGGCGCTCAAACAAAGCGTGGAGGAAATGTAATGATACTTTTGATTGATAATTATGACAGCTTTTCATATAACCTCTTTCAGCTTGTAGGCACTATAAACGAGGATATAAAGGTGATAAGAAACGATGAAATGACCGTTGATGAAATAAGAAGCCTTGCGCCGAGCCACATCATTTTGTCCCCGGGTCCTAAAAGACCGAAGGACGCAGGAGTTTGCATTGACGTGGTAAAGGAACTTGGAAGTGAAATGAAAATCCTTGGTGTTTGCCTCGGTCATCAATCAATATGCGAGGCTTACGGCGGAGTTGTAGGCTATGCAAAAAATCTTATGCACGGCAAGCAAAGCAGGTGCGAGGTTGATAACGCTTCTAAGCTTTTTAAAGGCTTGCCAAACACGATTGACGTTGCAAGATATCATTCTCTTTCGGCAGATGAGGCGGCGTTACCCGATTGTTTAAAAATTACGGCAAAAACAGATGACGGCGAAATAATGGCGGTTGAACATAAGGAATATAACGTTTTCGGCGTTCAATTTCACCCTGAATCCATAATGACGCCAAACGGCATTGATATTTTAAGAAATTTCTTGGAGGTATAACAAAATGATTAAAGAGTTACTTGCAAAGGTATCGGCAAAGCAGGACCTTACGTTTGAAGAAGCAAAACAGGCTATTGATGAAATAATGAGCGGCGAAGTAAGCGAGGCGGTTATATCCTCATTTCTTACGGCGCTTGCAATGAAGGGCGAAAGCGAGGAGGAAATCGCAGGTGCGGCAACGGGTATGCGCTCAAAGGCAATGGAATTTAATATCGGCGGCCACGCTCTTGATATTGTCGGCACCGGGGGAGATAAGTCAAATTCATTTAACATTTCAACAACCTCCGCTTTCGTTGCTGCGGCAGCAGGTGTAACAATTGTTAAGCACGGCAACCGTGCGGCCTCGTCAAAGTGCGGCACGGCAGATTGCCTTGAAGCACTCGGAGTTAAAATTGACTGCGAGCCGGAGGTTATGAAAAAATCACTTGATGAAAACAATATCGCTTTCCTTTTTGCACAAAAATATCACAGTGCAATGCGTTTTGTGGGTCCGGTAAGAAAACAAATAGGTATCAGAACGGTATTTAATATTTTAGGCCCTCTTACAAATCCCGGAAAGGCTGACAGAATGGTGCTCGGTGTTTTCAGCGAGGAATATGTTGAAAAAATCGCAAAGGCGCTTGTTAAAATCGGAGTAACCGACGCTATGGTGGTTTACGGAATGGACTGCCTTGACGAAATAAGCGCATCAGCCGAAACAAAGGTTGCCGAGGTTAGGGGCGAAAATATCACTTATTACACTGTTCAGCCTGAGGATTTCGGTTTTGAGAGAGTAAATAAGGTTGACCTTGTCGGCGGCACACCTGAGGAAAACGCAAAAATTACAACGGCTGTTCTTCAGGGCAAAGGCACAAAGGCTCAAAACACAGCCGTTGCACTCAATGCAGGTGCGGCAATTTATGCGGGTGAACTTGGCATTACTCTTAAAGACGCAGTTAAAAAAGCGCAGGAAATTATTGCCTCGGGCGAGGGTTACAAAATACTTGAGGGCTTTGTAAAGGTAACTAACGAATAATGAATATACTTGACACTATTGCCGAAAACACAAGGCAGAGATATAAAGAGATAATTAAAAATAAGCCTTTAACTAAGGTGAAAGCCGAGGCGCTTGAAATGCCAAAGGGCAATTTTGAATTTGAAAAGGCGCTTGGCGGCGAAACGCTGTCGTTTATTTGCGAGGTAAAAAAGGCGTCGCCGTCAAAGGGTGTTATTGCAGAGGATTTTCCCTATCTTCAAATTGCAAAGGAATATGAGGCGGCAGGCGCAAGCGCAATAAGCTGTCTTACAGAGCCGAAGTGGTTTATGGGAAAAGACGAATATTTAAAGGAAATTTGCGAAAATGTTTCCATTCCTGTTTTGCGTAAGGATTTCACAATAAGCGATTATCAAATTTACGAGGCTAAGCTTTTGGGCGCAAAGGCGGTTTTGCTTATCTGTGCGCTTCTTGATACGGATAAAATCAAGGAATATATTTCAATTTGCGACACCCTTGGCTTGTCGGCTCTTGTTGAGGCACACAACGAGGACGAGGTTAATTCGGCATTAAGTGCAGGAGCAAGAATAATCGGCGTTAATAATCGTAATCTCAAGGATTTCAGCGTTGATGTAAATAATTCAACAAAATACAGAGATATGATACTTCAAAACGTGCTTTTTGTGTCTGAAAGCGGAATAAAAACTCACTTTGATATAAACGTTTTGAAAAATAATAAGACAGATGCGGTGCTTATCGGCGAAACGCTTATGAAAAGCGAAAATAAAAAGAAAATGCTTGAGGAATTGCTTAATGGCTAAGCTTAAAATATGCGGTTTAAAAAGAGTTGAGGATATTGATTATGTCAACGAACTGAAACCTGATTATGTCGGATTTATCCTAAGCGACGGCTTTAAAAGAAGCGTTGATTTTGAAACGGCGCAATCGCTTAAAAACCGTTTGTCAAAGGATATAAAAGCGGTTGGAGTTTTTGTTAATGAAGATAAAAAATATATTGATTATTATATAAAAAACAATATAATAGATATAGTTCAGCTTCACGGCAGTGAAGAGCCTGAATTTTGCAAAGGCTTTGACGTGCCGGTTATCAAGTATTTTAATCCTGAAACCTTTAGCAGGATTAATGAGTATGATACGGATTATTTCCTTTTTGATTCCGGTACGGGAACAGGCAAGGAATTTGATTGGAGCATTTTGCCTGAATGCAAAAAGCCGTTTTTCCTTGCAGGCGGAATAAATAAGGATAATTTAAGACGTGCGCTTGACGAGGTAAATCCTTTCGGCATTGATTTATCCTCGGCTGTGGAAACGCACGGTGTTAAAGACTATAACAAAATAAAAGAAATTGCGGAGATTATGAAAAATGAGTAAAGGACGTTACGGTGTTCACGGCGGACAGTATGTTCCCGAAACCCTGATGAATGAAATTATCAATCTTGAAAATGCCTATGAGCATTACAAAAACGACCCTGAATTTGTGAAGGAGCTTGACACGCTTTTCAGGGAATATGCAAACAGACCGTCGCTTCTCTATTATGCAGAAAATATGACAAAGGATTTGGGCGGCGCAAAAATTTATTTAAAGCGTGAGGATTTAAACCATACCGGCGCACATAAAATCAATAACGTTCTCGGTCAATGCCTTCTTGCAAAAAAGATGGGCAAAACAAGAGTTATTGCAGAAACGGGCGCAGGTCAGCACGGTGTTGCAACGGCAACTGCGGCGGCTCTTATGGGGCTTGAATGTGAAATCTTTATGGGCAAGGAGGACACAATTCGTCAGGCGCTTAACGTTTATCGAATGGAGCTTTTGGGCGCAAAGGTGCATCCGGTAACGACAGGCACAATGACTCTTAAGGACGCAGTAAACGAGGCTATGCGTGAATGGGTAAGCAGAGTTGACGACACCCTTTATGTTTTAGGCTCTGTTATGGGACCGCACCCTTTTCCTATGATTGTAAGGGATTTTCAGTCTGTTATTTCTAAAGAAGCAAGGCAGCAGATACTTGAAAAAGAGGGTAAACTCCCTACGGCAGTTATGGCTTGCGTAGGCGGCGGCTCAAACGCTATGGGTATGTTTTATAATTTCATTAATGACAAGGATGTAAGGCTTATCGGCTGTGAGGCGGCAGGCAGAGGACTCCATACGGGTGAAACTGCGGCAACAATTTCAACCGGCTCACTCGGTGTTTTTCACGGAATGAAGTCTTATTTTTGCCAAAACGAATATGGTCAGATTGCTCCCGTTTATTCTATCAGCGCAGGTCTTGACTATCCGGGTGTAGGCCCCGAACATGCATATCTTCACGATATAGGCAGGGCAGAATATGTTGCCGTGACGGACGATGAGGCGGTTAATGCATTTGAATATATTGCCAAAACAGAGGGAATTATTTGCGCTATCGAGTCGGCTCATGCGGTTGCTCATCTTATGAAAATTGCACCCACTATGAATAAGGATGATATAATTATTTGCTGTCTTTCGGGCAGAGGCGACAAGGATGTTGCCGCAATAGCAAGATACAGAGGAGTTGATTTACATGAGTAATATTTCTGACGCATTTAAAAACGGCAAGGCGTTTATCGGATTTGTAACGGCAGGCGACCCTGATTTGGACACCTCGCTTGAAATTATGACCTCTATGGCTCAAGGCGGATGCGATTTGATAGAGATTGGTATTCCTTTTTCAGACCCTATTGCCGAGGGACCGGTTATTCAGGAAGCAGACCTTCGTTCTCTTGAAAACGGAACTACCACCGATAAAGTTTTTGACCTTACAAAAAAACTCAGAGAAAGAGTAGATATTCCGCTTGTTTATATGACATATCTTAATGTTCTTTTTAAATACGGCTATGACAGATTTTTGAAAAATGCCAAGGAATCGGGCGTCAGCGGTGTAATCGTTCCCGATTTGCCTTTTGAAGAAAAAAATGAACTTCAAAGCGTTGCAGATAAATATGATATTGACGTTATTTCTCTTGTCGCTCCCACGAGTGAGGACAGAATTAAAATGATTGCAAGCGATGCAAAAGGCTTTATCTATACCGTTTCATCTATGGGTGTAACAGGTATGAGAAGTGAAATCACAACAGATTTGGGCTCAATTGTAAGCCATATCAAGAGCGTGACGGATACCCCTGTCGCTATCGGATTTGGTATCAACACACCCGAGCAGGCAAAGAAATATTCCGCTTTTGCAGACGGTGTAATCGTCGGCTCTGCAATAGTTAATCTCGTTGCCGAGCACGGTAAGGCTTCGCCTAAATTTGTTTATGATTATGTTAAGTCAATGAAAGACGCTATATAAATAAGGCTTCCCATTGAAGGGAAGCCTTATTTATATCTACAAGTCCTTGTGGTTTGATTTTGGCGGTGTTATTGCGGTTGTGCCGTTTATGAACAGATTGTAAATCTCATTTTGAACAATTCACTATATATTGAAAATATCAGTGATATATGGTATAATAAGCACAACATATGGAAATGCATTTTGTATGTTCATTTTTAAGGAGGTGACAGTATGTCGCTTGAAAAAATGTATATTGTATGGATTTGTGCCGCTGTGCTTTTTGGCATATTTGAGGCGCTGACCGTCCAGCTTGTGTCTGTTTGGTTTGTTATCGGGGCGGTTGCGGCGCTTGTTTCAAGTTTTGCCGGTGCAGAGCTTTACGTGCAAATCATTGTCTTTATTGCGGTTTCGGTTTTAATGCTTTTGATTACACGTCCTTTGGTTAAGAAAAAGCTCGTGGTCAAGGCAGAGCCTACCAATGCCGACAGGTGCATAGGCAAAACGGCAACCGTCACCGAGGATATAGATAATATTAATGCAACAGGTCAGGTAAAGGTTGACGGGCAAATATGGACGGCTCGAAGCGTAAATTCATCAATAATCAAAAAAGGAACAAGCGTAACCGTTGAAAAAATTGACGGTGTAAAGCTAATAGTAAAAGAAGATTAACATATACTTATATATTAAGGAGGAAAAATTATGAAAGTTGTTATTGTACTTCTTGTAATCATTGCGGTGATTATTTTATTTGTGCTTACAAATATCAGGATTGTGCCGCAGTCAAAGGCATTTGTTATTGAACGTCTCGGAGCATACTTCGCTACTTGGGACACGGGACTTCATATGAAAATTCCGTTTGTTGACAGAGTGGCTAAAAACGTTTCGCTTAAAGAGCAGGTTGTTGATTTTAAACCGCAGCCGGTTATTACTAAGGATAACGTAACTATGCAGATTGATACCGTGGTGTTCTTCCAAATCACAGACCCTAAGCTTTATTGCTACGGCGTAGAAAGCCCTATCTCGGCAATTGAAAATCTTTCCGCAACTACCCTTCGTAACATTATCGGTGAACTTGAGCTTGACTCGACTCTTACCTCACGTGACACAATCAATGCCAAAATCAGAGTTATTCTTGATGAGGCTACAGACCCCTGGGGTATTAAGGTAAATCGTGTTGAACTTAAAAATATTATTCCGCCACGTGAAATTCAGGACGCAATGGAAAAACAGATGAAAGCAGAACGTGAAAGACGTGAAGCAATCCTTCGTGCAGAGGGTGAAAAGCAATCACGCATTCTTGTTGCCGAGGGTCATAAGGAGTCAAAAATTCTTGAGGCAGAGGCTGAAAAGCAGTCTGCAATCCTTTGCATCATTCCAGGAAACTACTAGAATTCTTACTGACCTTCCGCGATATTTTCGAGCGGGGCGGCGAGAAGAACTGGAAGAAGGTCATCGACCTGGTCCGCACCGATTGCCGTGACATCGAGAAGATGATGGACGAGGTCTATCTCTGTGAGTACGAGGGCGGCCTGTTCAACGGCGGCGCCGCGCGCCAAGCCCTTGGCGGTCGAGATACCAATG
>DAVZKM010000059.1:0-9696 GCA_052272245.1 Eubacterium sp. | reverse complement strand
TCTTGGTCGAGATAGAGGAAACACTCAATCTCGTCTCACTTGAAACCATTTTTATGCTCTTTGTTGGACACGCATTATAACAGGCTGAACATCCTGTGCACTCCGTTTCAGTTGCTAAGACAATACCTTTATTATTCATAAGTCACCTTTTGCTAAGTATTATCGTTTTTAAATAATTATAGCTAATCTCTTTTTGAACTTGTAGGTTTTTATAACAACTACTATAATCATATGCCATAACATCTTCGATTCGAAGTTCTTCCATTCGTCTTCCTGTTAAATCTAAAACGCTTAATAACGAATCTATTCGAGAACCCATACTCTTTCGACTATCTATTCTATTACTTATTACAACCGGCTTGTTAAAAGTAACGGAAAAGACAGTTCCATGAAATGAATCTGTAATAACAGCATTGCTATGATCAATTAACCAGAGGAATTCAGATGGACCTGTTTCATACCAAATTTCGTCTCTATCTTTGCTTTTTAAGCCTATAACTTCGCAATTTAATGATAAACTTAACTTTTTTATATAGTTTTTTACTTCCTCCGACTGCTCGCCTAAAAGATACACAAGTATGTATTTTGACGGCACAGTATAATTTGGCTTCTTTTCAAGTGATTTCCAATCATTTTTGTTCAAAAGAAGAGTCGGATCAACATTACAAATTACATTTTGATTAGTTATCTCTCTTATTATAGAAGCACCTGAATTTTCTCTTACTGATATAACAGAAAAACGCTCTAATAATTTTTTGCATTTTTCTCTATAATCACCATCAACCGAGTCCACTCCAAAACTTGCAGCATATGAAAACAATTTATTTTTTGGTACAAAACTGCCAAAACAATAATCAAATCCTGCAAAATCAGGATTCCAAATTTGATCACTTCCACAAACGAACAAATCATAATTATTAGTATTTACAGAATTTGATTTTTTCTTTATCACATTAAGATTGTCCTTAGTAAAATTCTTAAATAACCGAAATCTTCTTTGAGGACCTTTTTTATAATTAATTAAATTATACAACCAAACATTTAAATTAACGGATTTTGAAATTCCATCTTGAAAATCAATCGTATCGACATAACAACCAACATTTTCAAGTGCCTTTTGCAAGGCATAATTTTGCAATCTATTTCCGTAATTATCATAATCATTAATTGTAATTATAGCCGATTTCAAAATACTTTACTCCTTAATAGCAATAGCTTTCTGCAAATTTTTACACCATAATACGACCTAATCTTTATTGAAAAATAATAAACAGCATCTTTTATATTATTTATCTTAACTAACTGAATATATGGATGTTCTTCTTTTCTTATCCAATGTTTTAATGCTTTTGTATCTACATTTTCACTCTCTCTAATAATATTAAAATAAATATTTTTGATTTTCGGAATTAATATTTTTTCACATTCCGTCTTTGAAAAATCTTCAGATAATTTATTCAATAGTATTTCAACAACTTCAAATTGCGTCCGCCATTTGTTCATATCACATTTTTTTGTAAGGCTATCTTCATTACAACAATTGTAATTGTAGCCATAGTAGTTGATTGCACTATAATTTCGAGCATGCCTCCAACAATCGACTGCAAATATTTGATCTTCGCAAATGCTTATACTATTAGGAAATTTAATGCAATTTTCCTTAATTAATTCAGATTTATATAGCTTTCCCCAAGTTATTCCACCTGTCCCTGTTAAAAGTTGCTTTACAAACAAAGCTCTACTTATATTGTTTGATGCTTCAAAATCATTCCATTTATATTTGTCATTTGGCAAAATGCAATTATATCCACAACAGCAAATATCAGAATCATTTTCAATTATACCACACAGTAAATTTTGCATATAATCATCATCAATATAATCATCTGCATCAACAAAAGTTATATACTCTCCCGTTGATATACCTATTCCGTTATTTCTGGCTGTACTAACCCCATAATTTTCCTGTTCAATAACCTTAAATCTTGCATCTTTGACTCTATATCTTTCCAATATTAAATTACTTCTATCAGTCGAACCATCATTAACACAAATACATTCCCACTCTGTAAGGCTTTGAGCTAAAATAGAATCTAAACATCTTTCTAAATAACATTCAGAATTATATATTGGAATAATTACGCTAACCTTTATTTTTGAAGTAACAAATTCCTTATCCATTAAAAATTCCTTTGAACCTATCAACCGTTTCTTTACCTATAATTCTACGAATCAACCTATTGAACTTTAATTGCATTGCAGACTTATCACTCCAACTTGCATCATACCAATGAATCGAATATGTATTAAGCGTTTTCGTCAATTTACCTGTTATGCTATCATATGGATTGAAAAAATCCGCAGGATAAATATGAACCCCATCTATCGTCTGTTCCTGCCCATTTAACGCTAATCCCTTTTCAGACAAAAGTTTAGTGGTGTATTTTGTACACGCTGTTTGATTATATGTTCCGTCATCATTTATAAAATTCCATTTTTTATAAACATCAATATGCTCCTTAAAGAACGACATTCCTGCTTCTGCGCCAAAGCCTTGTCCCGTATTAATATTCTCATTATTCTCAAAGCTCATATATGCTCTATTCTCAAGCAAATCATCGAGCGGATTAATAACCTCAACATCGGTATCCATATATATTCCGCCATACTCATAAACAACCATTAGGCGAGCAACATCAGAAACAAATGCATATTTTTTTGCTTCATAAGCCTGCTCAACAAAAGGCATGCAATGAATATCAAAATTCATTTCGTTCCACTCAATTATTTCATAATCCGGACAATACTTTTTCCAGCCGTTTATACACTTTTGAACACTTTTTGGTTTTTCGTTTCCGCCAAACCAAAAATAATGAATTTTTTTTGGAATCATATCATTCTCCAATAAGTTTATACAATTTTTCTATTTCTTTTGAATTTGAATAATCAGTTATTTTAGTATTTGCTACTAACTCTTTTTGTAACTTATCATTATTTATTAAATTTAAAATTCCTTCAGCGCATTTTTGATTATCCATAGGCACAATCACCCCATCAAAGCCATTTGTAATCTGTGAATTAGCTGACGGATAATCTGTAATTATTACCGGTTTATTAAGAATTTGCGCTTCTCTGACAGCAACACATTTTCCCTCATACCTTGATGGCTGAACATAAATATCGCAAGCTTTTATATACGGATAAGGATTCTCCTTTTTTCCAAGAATGATAACCGTATCCTCCATTTTATATTGTGCAATTTTTGATTTAATTAAGTCCTCATCAGCACCATAGCCAATTATATACCATTTGAAATCTACACCCTTTGCTTTCATAATGCTTGCAATTTCAGGCACATTGTCAAAATTCTTTTGTTCACAAAATCTACCGATTGATAACAACTTGACACAATTATCATCCATTTCGTTTGATGCATCTGATTTATCAGCTTCGCTTTTTATAAAGCTTTCTGAAAGGATATTTTCAGAAATAATTACCTTACTTTCAAATTCTTGGAACAGTTCAATAAAGGTTATAGCACTTTGCTCGCTTACGCCAACAATATAATCCATTCTTTTATAATCATTTTCCAAAATTTCCAAATCTTCATTTGCTTTTGAATAATCAGTATGGACCCAGCCAACTTTAACATCAGCATTCACCTTTTCTACAATATAATCAAAAGGTCTAAAAAATCCCAAAGCCATATCATAATGTTTTTGAAGAGTGGGAGCTTTTTTTCTCATTATTTCTGTCCACGCCTTTTCATGACTAACATAAACAAATTTGGACAAAAGCTCATCTTTTAATCGTAAAAAGGCAGAATAATAGCATTTGTTTTTTATTTTAGAAACAAATGACTCTCTTAAATATGCCAACTCCTTAACTTCAGGTATAATATTTACATTTTTATTAATAAACTTCATCAACGGGCCATGATGAGCATATAAAAATAAGTCAACATTATATTTTTCATAATCCATAGAATCTAAAAGTCCCAATAAACTTCGTTCTATACCACCAAGTTCCATTGCACCTGTAAACACAACAAGTATATCTTTCTTTTTTTTCATATTTCTCCCTACATATAGTTTGAGAATCCGTCATTAATACTTACCTGACTTTAAAGTCATATAATAAAAATTAAAATTCTTTTCTATTATGGAATTGTACAAATTCATATATTCAGAACCAAAATATTCACATTTTAAAAAATATTTTTCAAAAATACCACAAATATACACAAATATATTTTTTTGAATGTTTTTGTTCAAATAATAATATCTATTATAACTATTTACAACTTGAAGCAACATTGTTTTCAAAACTCGTTCATCAATCGGAACGTCCAAATGAATCATTCTATCTAATATTTGAGGAACAATCAAAATTGAGTCTAAAGAAGCATAGTTTCTTGATGCCGAAAATGAAATTCCTTTTTGATTACGCCTATATCCGTATGTACACTTGTCAACTATGCCCACCTTTCCTTTAGCCAAATCGTGAACAAAAAAGCTCATACATGTATCCTCGAATACATATCCTTCTTCAAATTGAAAATTCTTTAACAACGAACTTTTTATGATTTTATTCCAAGCAAAACCATATAATTCTTCATCTTGTCTTTTTTGAATTATTTTCATATTTTTTGATGTATCAAAATAATAATAATTGCCTTCCACAATTAACAAATCGTCAGAATAGGCCTTATTAAGCAAACTCTCTACAGCATCTTCACTAACAATATCATCCGAATCAACAAATAAAACATAATCGCTTTCTAAATTTTTAATTCCATGATTTCTTGCCGAGGACAATCCGCCATTTTCTTTTTCTAAGAATTGTATTTTAGGGTTATCTATAAAGCCTTGAATTATTTGTTTTGAAGAATCTGTGGAACCGTCATTTACAATTTTTATAATGTAACTATATTTTGTTTTTTGGTTTAATAGTGATTCAATACATTCGCCGACATATTTTTCAACATTATAAACGGGAACAACAATAGTGAGATTATATCTCTGACATTCAACAGAATTAACAACATTAAAATCTGAATTTTTATGTTTTCTGACATCAGCTAAAAAACTTTGAGCATAATTTAAAGTCGGTAAATTATTTTTCTTGTTTTTAAACGCTTTATATAAAAATGGATATAAAGCACAATAAGTATATTTTGATAAAATTTTATTTATTTTAAAAACAAAACTCATATTCATAGCGGTCTCCATTTTTAAAGTCTTTCAATTAGCTAATCCATTTAAACTCATTTAACACTATACTGTCAAATGAGTTGTCGAATGTTCCAAATCCTGAATGAGTATTATTATACCACATAAAGAACAAATAGCACCCTATCGCTGCAACCTTCATCGGGATGCGCCATTTCGGCTTTACCATATTAAACAGTCTCGGTAATGCAATAACTGGGAAAATATAAAAATAATTTGCAAGTCTTGCAAAATAATTTGCCGTGCCGAAAAGTGCAATGAACATTATCTCTCCGTTTAAGAAAGACAAATTCATACAAAGACTGTCCGATTCATTCATCTCATAATACGGGTCGTTTATTTGCTTTCGTAAAATGAATGACATAACAAGCGGTACAAGGCAAACCAAAAGCCTAAAAGGATTAACTCCCTCAGCGCTGAATTCTTCAACCGAATAATCTTTACCAAGAGACTCGGTAGCCTCCAAAAGTGTACCCAACATTGGGCGAAGTAATATTCCGGCAACAAAAAACAAAATAATCCACATTACTGTTCTTTTGTCCTGCCACGGAATAAAAAACATCAGCGGAACAATCAAGTACATGAATGAATATGCATGAAACGATTCTGCAATCAATATCCAAAATATAAACCAAAACCATTTCTTATTCAGTGCCTTATCAACCGCAACAAGACAAAATGCCACGGCGACGCATTGTTTTATAGCCGCAAGCGGAAATGTAAAAACAAGGCAGATGAACAAAAACATCGACATTAAAAAGTCGGTAGAATACTTATGGATAAACCAAATATATATTCCGTAAGTGACAATGGCAAAAACCATCAAGAACCCATTATTTGTAAACCCTAATGATTTTAGAAGAATATTAACAATAGTAAAACCAAAATTCCCACCAAAAGTCCATTCAACATCAGAAAAGTCATATTTTGAGTTCACCAAATATTCATAACTTTCCAAATAAGTACCGGTATCATTATAACTTGTTCGCAATCCTGCAAAAACAGCAGTAACAACAATAAGTATTATCCATATAAATTTTTCTTTATAAATATAGCCTGTTAATCTTTCGTTTTTTCTTGAAAATCTATCAGAAAAGAAAGCAACAGCTAAACATATTAAAAATATCGGAACTAATTTCCACATAAATACTCCATCACTTCTTTAACAAGTGCAAAAATTTATAAATATGTTTAGGCAATAAACCTACCAATATTGGTCTTAATACATAAATATAATTTACCGGTGATAATTTCAGCAATTTTACCGCTTGAATTGTCATCCTAGCTTCATTTATTCTAAATTTAAATTTTCTACGAGAAAAAGCATTTTTATCATCTCGCATTTTATACATCGGTTCTTGAAGATTATAGCCTTTGTATCCTTTAGAATACATCCTTATCCATAAATCCCAATCTTCAACACGCATTTTTTTACTGTCAACATCATAGCCGGATACCGCATCGTATGCTTCTTTTCTGACCATACAAGGAGCATGGCAAAACGGAGTTCCTTTTGCAAGAGTTGAAACTTTTGGTTCTCCGTTACCCTGAAGAGATTTAAAATTGCCATTTTCATCAAAATGTATCATTGGTGTGCTAACTATTGCATATTCCGGATGCTCGTCCAAAAAAGACACCTCTTTTTCAAACCTTAACGGAAGAGATATATCATCCCCGTCCATTCGTGCAATATATTCGCCCTTACAATATTCAAGACAATGGTTAAGCGTATAATTAAGCCCCATATTTCTTTCGTTCTCAATTAAAACAAATTTGTTCGGGTATTTATTTTTGTATTGGAGTGCAATTTCAAAAGTATTGTCAGTCGATCCATCATTGCACATTATAATTTCAAAATTTTGATATGTTTGCACTAACAATGAATCAAGACTTTCTGCCAAAGTATCAGCGCAATTATATATACCCATAATTACAGAAACTAATGGTTGAGAATTTAACATTATTATTCTCCTAATAATTTTTTTCTATCTTCTAAAATATAGCCGAACAACTGTTTTTGCTCAAAATTATTTACTGCGAAATCGTGAGCTTTTTCTGCCATTGCAAAATAATGCACTTTATCTTCACGAATACTTATCATTGCATTATATAGACTTTCGACATCCGCTTTTTGAACAACAATTCCTGTTTCATTATCTATCATTGCATCTATTGGACCTGGAATATCAGTTACAATTACAGGAACACCCATTGTCTCTGCTTCAACAACACCCATTCCAAAGCCTTCACGATAGCTTGGAAGAATGTAACAATCCATAGCAGATAAATATTGCTCAACAACTGTTGTGTAGCCCGTAAATTTAATTTTTTCATTTGTTGATGCCCAAGTATAAAGTTCTTGATTAATTGTTTCATCAACCTCACTTGGGCCAACCATAATTAAATAGCTGTCATCATTTAGCGCCTTATAGGCCTCTAGCAGTTCATTAACACCCTTATCTCTTGTAATTCTTCCAACGAATCCATAAACAAATGCTCCACTTGGAATTTCAAATTTTTCTCTAATACTCTTTCTGTATTTATCTTTATTTGAAATATCGAACTTTATCAAATTTACGCCACAAGCACTTCCGTTCCAAATAATAGAGCCTTTACTTTCAGGATATAAGCCGATTTCATGTGCAAAATTCAAATTGCTATTGCTATCCGGCTCAATATGAGTTGAAAGATGGCAAACATACTTTTCTTCCATTTGAAAAATTTTGCGTTTTAATCCTTGAAGCCCGACAAAAGCCATTCCCCATTGACAATATAGTCTTATCGGAACATGAGCCAACTTACCGGCTAACGAAGCATAAAGAGATGCATTTGGAGTTGAATACTGAATTAAATCAAACTTTTCTCTTTTAAAAATTTTCTTCATTTCAAGCATCGCCTTAACACCGGCAATACTGATTCCTCTTTTCATTTGAACAGGAAAATAATGAATATACTTTGGAAGTGATGAACCAAAATCATTTTCGTCACTACAAATAAAGCTAA
This sequence comes from Eubacterium sp., assembly GCA_052272245.1. Classification (GTDB taxonomy): domain Bacteria; phylum Bacillota; class Clostridia; order Oscillospirales; family Acutalibacteraceae; genus Eubacterium_R. The sequence goes on along the minus strand of DAVZKM010000059.1, from coordinate 1,462 downwards.
TATCCCAATCTGTATTTTCATGAATGTAGTTTGCAGTGTTTAAAACAAATGTGTTTAATGTCAAAGGAATTGTAGTTATAAAACAAATTTTTTTCACTTAATTCTCCTTACAGGCACACCTGCATAAGTACCGCTTTCTGTAATATCTTTAACAATGACCGAACCGGCTCCAAACACACAATCCGATGCAATATTCAGTAACTGCTTTGTGCAAGACCCAGCTCCGATATGTGTTGATTTTCCTACTTTAACAATTCCTGACAAAGCCACATTTGGAGAAAGATGAACATAATCTTCAAGAATATTGTCATGTTCAACTATCGCTCCTGTGTTTATAATACAGTGTTTTCCGATTTTTGCACTTGAATTGATAACAGCATTTGCCATTACAACCGTTCCCTCACCAATCTCAACATCAAGGCTTGAAATAACAGCATTTGGATGAATTGCAGTGTACCATTCGACCGGTAGCATATCGGCAATTTTTTCCCTTATATAAGGATTTCCTATTGCAATAACAAACTCACAATCTGCAAAATCTTTGTAATCTTCAGTTTTACCTAAAATCTCAATACCGGCTACAAGCATGCCTTTTTCAACACCATCATCAAGGAATCCAACAACAGTATCTCCTGACTTAATAACTATATCCGCAATTACCTTTCCGTGACCGCTGGCGCCAATAATAACAACTGATTTAGACATTTGCTGCTTCCTTTTCTGGTGTTCCCATAAATTCTTCCATTGTTGCGCTTGTTTGCGAGCTAATGCCGTCTCTTTTAAGGACATTCAAAATTGTCATAAATAAAATCTTTATATCCATTGACAACGAATAATTATCAACATATTCAACATCAAGCTCAAATTTTTCTTCCCAACTAATTGCGTTTCTGCCATTTACCTGTGCCCATCCTGAAAGCCCGGGATTAACTTCGTGGCGACGATGCTGATATTCATTATATCTTGGCAAATATTGTACAAGCAACGGTCTTGGGCCGATGACGGACATATCGCCTTTAAGTATGTTAAACAATTCGGGTAATTCGTCGAGGCTTGTATTTCTCAAAAACTTTCCGTATCCTGTGAGTCGATCTGCATCCGACAGGAGATTTCCGTCCTTATCCTTTGCATTTGTCATTGTGCGGAATTTTATAAGCTTAAATATTTTTTCGTCCTTGCCGGGTCTCTCCTGTGTGAAAAAAGGATTGCCTTTCATTTCCACCGCACCTACCGCAGTAAGAAGCAGTAACAACGGAGACAAAAGAATTATCGCAAGCAATGACGAAATTATATCAAGAACTCGCTTTATGTACTTATATATCATAATTCACCGTCCGCTTACTCAAAACAGCTTTTGATTACTTCAATAATTCTATCCTGCTGTTCGGGGGTCATTTTATTATCGCTCGGCAGACAAAGTCCACGGCTGAAAATATCCATTCCGACATCGGTTGCTTCGCCC
>DAVZKM010000058.1:0-10092 GCA_052272245.1 Eubacterium sp. | reverse complement strand
TTGATAAAAAAACAGTGCAATTTGCCAATCAGCCTACACTCCGCTTTCGATCGGTAAATGCTCCTGTAAGCGTTAATTTGCAAATTAATTCCGGTGAGTATGTGATAGGAAAAAGTGCAGATAAAGTTGACGGTGTAATTTCGTTCAATAAGGCGATCAGTCGTGTGCATTGCAAAATTACATATCAAAACGGCAACTATTATATTACCGATTTGGGAAGCGCTAACGGAACATTTGTTAATTCCAAAAGAATACCGGCACAATGTTCGGAAATCATCAAAAACGGTGATGCAGTCAGACTTGCCAACAGTGATTTCTTAATTGAAATATAGGAGGTGCGGTATGGCTAAACAAGTAATTATTATTGCGGATACAGATGAAAAATTTGTAGCATCTCTCGAGTTGAAATTCATTGAAGAATTAGATGAAAACATCGAGCTGGAAATCATAACAGACAGAGATTATTTTAACGAGTATTTTCTAAGTCCTAAAAGCGCACAAGCAATTGTTGTTGATGAGGATTTATATACGCCTGAATTGAAAAGGCACAATGTTAATAAAATATTTGTTCTTTCAGAGTCTAATGATGATGGCGGCACAGAGGATTTGGAAATTGAAAAGATTTTTAAGTATTCAAGTCCTAAAGAAATTTATAAACAAGTTATCAGTCAAGGAAATATCGGTACAAGTAACAGTTCGGAGAAAGAAACAGTCGTGGCTTTAGTATATTCTGCGTGCGGAGGCGTAGGAAAAAGTACAGTAGCCTTAGGCATCAGTGAGGCACTTGCAAAAAGTTTTAATAAAGTATTGTATATAAATGCACAGCGTATTAATTCATTTCAGCATATGCTTATGAATCAGGCAACTATCCCTAACAGTTCTGTTTCGGATTTTTCGGATTCGTCGTCAAATGTTTATGGAAGAATAAGTCATATTATAAGAAATGAAAATTTTGATTATTTGCCTCCGTTTGGCATGGCAATAGCATCTTTGGGATTGGATTTTTCATTGTATGCAGACATTATAAAATCCGCTAAAGCATCAAAAAAATATGATGTCATTGTTGTTGACACAGATACAACATTTGACGAAGCAAAAGCTGATTTGATTACATTAGCGGACAAAGTTTTGATTGTTTTGGAACAGGATAAACGTTCGGTATTTGCCACCGGAGTTTTGTTGAAAAATATCAGTTGTAATGACAGTGCAAAATATTTCTTTGTTTGTAATAAATTTGATGATGAAAAAAGCAACGCCATTACTTCGGGCGAGATAGAGCACAGTTTTATTATAAATGAATATATAAAAAATTTTGACAATTATGATTCAATGTCATTGTCTGATATTTCAAGTCAACCTGATGTGCAAAAAGTGTCATATTTGATAATTTAAGGTGTGAACTATGAATAATAAAGCGATAATTATTTTTAATATTACAAAAAGAAATTTTTCTGTCGATTTGGAAATTCCACTTGATATATCGGCAAACGACTTAGTGATAGCTCTTAATTCTGCTTATGATTTAGGAATAGATACTTCGGATGTAAAGAATTGTTATCTCAAGGCAGAAAATCCGATTGCATTGCTAAAAGGAAATAAATTGTTAAGCGATTATGAAATAAGAAATGCAACCGTTATAAACTTTACAGAATGAGGAACTGATTATGCAGTATGGTTATCTTTTGAAAATATCAAATAAAAATATTTATAAAGAAGTGCAAATCCCGGTCGATGAAGAAATTATGAAAATCGGAATGGGTATTGATTGTGATGTCCGTTTTTACAAAGAATCGTTTTTTGAAGATTTTGAACTTGTACTTCAAAAGAAATCAAACGAGTGGAACATCACCTGTTCGGATAATGTATTTATTGATGCAGGTGATGTAAGAAAACTTATAACTAAAAAATTGTCACACGGCGACAGCTTTGCAATTAAATATCAAAAATCGGAAAATGAAGTTTTCAAAATCGATTTTGTATATGACTTTGACAATGAAAATAAAGATTATAGCAGAGTTATTGATATAACATCTAAGGATAAAATCACTATTGGCAATAGTTCGAACTGCAATGTTTGTATAAATAGTGAATATGTAAGAAATGATCTTGTTGAGCTTAATAGAAAAAATGAAGATCTTATTTTAGCAATTAAGTCAACAACTTGTGGAGTTTATCATAACGGCAACCTTGCAGTAAATGGTGAAGTTATAAAAAATGGCGATTTTTTTTCAATAGCTGATTTTAGTTTCTATTATAAGAACGGTGTTTTGATGGCTCCAAAAAATATTACAGTTAATTTATTGAGTTTTATTGATGGAAAAGTAGAAAATAATTATCCGAAATTTATTAGAAATACAAGGGTGAAAACTGTAATAGATGACGAAAAAATTGAAGTGTTGGATCCACCGTCAAAGCCACAAAAACCAAAAACTAATTTATTAACACGACTTCTGCCATCGGGAGTGATGATAATTATGGGCGTAGCCATGATTGCAGTTTCTCCATTTATGCTTGTTTCAAGTGCTCTTGGTGTTGTTACGGCAATAATGAGTATTATAGAAAGTAAAAAAGAATTTAAAAAGAATTCTGCTGAAAGAATTGAAAAATATAACACTTATATTGACAGGAAAAAAACAGAAATTGAAAGTGAACGAGAAAAAGAAAGAACTGCATTAGAAGAAATATATATTAGTTCTCAAAAAGAGCAAGATGAATTCAAATGTTTTTCGCCTGATTTATTTGATAGGACTCCGGAGGATGAAGATTTCTTAGCAGTACGAGTTGGCACAGGAAGCAAAGATGCGATTAAAGAAATAACTTACAAGAAACAAGAAAGACTTGAAATTGAGGATGATTTACAAGAAATTCCTCAACAAATTTGTGATGAATATAAAAAGGTAAATAACGCCCCAATAATTTGCGATTTTAAAAATGCCAATGCTGTTGGTATAATTGGGCAAGAGCAAAACCGATATGACATTATGAAAAATATTGTGATTGATCTATGTGCAAGGCAATATCAAAGTGATTTAAAATTGTTTTTTGTTACTGAACATAATAATGCCGATAAAATTAATTGGTTGAGAATGCTTCCGCATTTATATAATGATGATTTAGGTATTAGGAATATTGTTAGTAATGATGAAAGTAAAAATATTATTTTTGAATATCTCTATAAGTTATTAACTATTAGAGAGGAGCAAAAAGCGTTTGATTACAGAATTGTTGTTTTTCTATATGATGAATATGGTTTTATGAATCATCCAATATCTAAATTTGTTGATAAAGCTAAGGACTTAGGTGTTACATTTATCTTCTTTGGAAATAAAAAATCTGAAATTAAACAAGGTTGCAATTATTTAATTGATATTACAGACAACTCTAACGCAGTATTAATTGATACGTCGGATAAAAGTAAAAACATCAATTTCGCATTTAAATCAATTGCAGACAAACAAGCTGAATCTATAGTGAACTTGCTTGCACCGGTTTATACTGAGGAAATATCTTTGGAAGGAACGCTTACGAAGAATATTTCTTTGTTTAAATTATTAAATATATTGGCTGTCGATGATTTGAATCTTTCGTTAAACTGGAATACTTCACAAGTATTTAAGTCAATGGCAGCACCTATTGGCGTGTCTAAAAGTGGCGTAGTTTTTCTTGATTTGCATGATAAAGCTCATGGTCCTCATGGTTTGGTGGCTGGCACGACCGGTTCAGGTAAGTCGGAAATTCTGCAAACATATATTTTATCTATGGCAACATTATTTCATCCTTATGAGGTCGGCTTTGTGATTATTGACTTCAAAGGTGGTGGAATGGTGAATCAGTTCAAAGATTTACCGCACTTGATGGGGGCAATAACAAATATAGATGGTAAAGAAATAAACAGATCGTTGAAATCAATAAAAGCAGAACTTCAAAAACGTCAAAGATATTTTGCCGAGGCAGATGTCAATCATATTGATAAATATATTAAAAAATATAAGGCTGGAGAAGTTTCTGAACCGCTTCCTCATCTTATCGTTATCGTTGATGAATTTGCAGAACTTAAAGCAGAGCAGCCTGAATTTATGAAAGAACTTATTTCAGCAGCTCGCATCGGTCGTAGTTTAGGTGTCCATCTTATTCTTGCTACGCAAAAACCGTCAGGACAAGTTAATGAACAAATTTGGTCGAATTCAAGATTTAAGCTTTGCTTGAAGGTTCAAGATCAGCAAGATAGTAATGAGGTCCTCAAATCGCCTCTCGCTGCTGAAATTAAAGAACCGGGACGAGCATATCTTCAGGTTGGGAATAATGAAATATTTGAGTTGTTCCAGTCTGCATATAGCGGCGCACCTGAAAAAGTTGATAATAACAATGTGAAAGAATTTAAAATTTTTGCACTTAATGATTCCGGTAGAAAAATTCCTGTATATGAGCAAAAAAAGAACAAAAGCGGAGAAGGCAATCAAACTCAGCTAGATGCTATAGTAAACTATGTTCATAATTATTGCGATAAAAAAGCAATAAAAAAACTTCAAGATATTTGCTTGCCTTCGCTTGAAAATGTCATTAACTTCCCTAAAAAGGATAACTTATTACCTGTAGATTACGCTATAACCACAGAAATAGGTATATATGATGACCCTGACAATCAGCATCAAGGCACTTACTCTATTGATCTTGCCAATCAGAATGTAATGATAATCGGTTCGGCGCAGTCGGGCAAGACAAATATTCTTCAGACAATGATTAGAAGTATCGCTTCAAAATATACACCACAAGAAGTATCTATTTATATTATGGATTTTGCTTCGATGGTTCTAAAAAACTTTGAATCTCTTAATCATGTTGGTGGCGTTGTTACTTCATCTGAGGATGAAAAACTAAAGAACCTGATGAAGTTATTATTTACAGAAATTGAAACAAGAAAAGAAAAGTTAATGTCCGTAGGTGTAAGTTCTTTTTCTGCATATAAAGAAGCAGGAAGAATAGACCTTCCTCAGATAGTTGTAATGATAGACAATCTTACTGCCTTGAAAGAGTTATATTTTGAGGATGATGACGATTTGCTCAGACTTTGCAGAGAAGGATTAACCGTAGGTGTTACTATGGTAATAGCTAATTCCCAGACAGCGGGTATTGGGTATAAGTATCTTTCTAATTTCTCAGCTAAAATTGCTCTTTTCTGTAACGATTCAAGTGAATACGGATCATTATTTGAGCATTGCAGAGAAACAATTGACGATATTCACGGTCGTTGCATTGTTGAAATTGATAAAACACATCTTGATTGTCAGACCTTTCTTGCATTTGAGGGCGAAAAGGAAATTGACAGAGTTAAGGAAATCAAACAGTTTGTTTCTGTTATCAACAGCAGAAATCCGAAATTAAACGCACAAATTATTCCTGTTATACCTGATTTACTCACAAAAGACTTTGTGGATTCAACTCTTTCAGGCTTCATGACAGAGAAATATTCTGTTGTTATCGGACTGGACTATGGTACTGTAAGCCCCGTTACACTTCAACTTAATAGTCTTGGCTCACCGCTAACTATAACCGGAAGAGAAGGTATGGGTAGACAAAATTTCTTCAAGTATATACTTTCTATGCTTGATAGAAAGTATCATAATCAGACGGATGTGTATGTCATTGACAGCATTAACAAACGACTTGCCGATGTCAGCAAAACAGACAATATTAATGCGTATGAGTTTATGCCTGAAAAAGCTGAAGACATTATAATTTCAATAGAATCAGAACTGAAATTAAGATATGAAGCCCTTGCTTCAGGCGATGATGATGTTATTTCCAATTCAAACCTCATAGTTCTCATTATTAACAATCGAGAAGTTGCAGAAATCATTAGCAATAATATGAATCTAATGAACTCATATAAGAACATTATTTCAAAATATAAGAATATGAATGTTTGCGTGCTCTTCGGCGATTACGAAAATACCAATATTTCATATGCGTCTCCCGAAATCGTAAAGAACATTAGAGACGCAAGACACTTTTTATATTTTGATGATATTGCTAATCTTAAAATACTTGATATGCCGCTTGCTGTTATGCGTAAGTTTAAGAAGCCTATAGAAACGGGAGATGCTTACTATATTAAAGATAATGATTGTATTAAAATCAAGACTGTATTGAATTAAATATTAGGTATCTTGATTTATGATTCTTTGATATGTGTAAGATAACCAATATAAGCTTAAGTTTTTATAAGATATTTTTATTAATTAACGATATTATTTGTAAAGTCAAAGTAATAATACAAGACGATTGTATTATTAAAACAGTGAGGTGTTTGTATGATTAAATCAGAAATACAAATAGAAATACAAAAAGCAAAGAAGAAATTAGCTGAATATAGGCGAAAAAAAATCAATGTTAAACATTCAATAAAGGACGCAGAAGATATTATTGGTAAGTTGGAAAAATCAAAGATACAGACTGAACAAAATATTAATTCCATTATTTCCGAGCTTACAAAAAAGGCAAGTAGATTAAGTCCATATTCGAAATTAAGAGATAATTACATAAATAATGCAAAAAGTATTTTAAGAGGTAATAACTCATCTCAAGGAATAGAAAAATTGAACGATTCTATTAGAAAGACGAAAAATAAATTGCTTGAATTTGAAGATGATTTAGATTTTTATAATTCAAAGATTAATTATTATGAACAAAAAATTGAGGACTTGAAAAAAGAATTAAGAAATTTGTAAGTACGGATGGTGAGAATAATGGCTGATAAAGAAATTAGCGTAGAAAAGCAATTAGAAAATTGTAATGGTAATTTGAAAATTATTAGGAATTGCAATAGTTCAATTAAAATTGAACAGGAACCTGCAATTAAAAGTAAAGGCGATAGTGCTGATAGTTTAAATGATAGTTCTCATACTGCTGTAGAATTGAAAAAAAGCTTTGATAATTTATTGAATTGTTCAATAGACTTTTTTGAAAATGTCGGCAGAAGATTTGATGATGCTGATGAACAAGCAGCAAGGTCAATTGAGGATAATTAAAGGTGGTTTAATATGAGTATGGATTACTACTATAATCGTAATAATTGTGACTATTTAAAAATTAAAGATTCTGAATTTATTGAAGGTGCAAATAACTTGAAAAAGTTTTGCAATGACATGAATCAAATGATATCGGAATATAAAACAGCTTTAGTAAGCATTAGTGAAAATGAATTAAGGTCCGGTGCTACTCATGATGCGCTTTTAGCGTACATTGAATATGTTGAACAATTAGACGGTAGACTGAGCAATTTTGGAAATAAATACGGTTCTTTAGGCAATAGTTATATCGATAAAATTGACAAGGCAGACAGATACCTATATGAAATGAACGGTAGTGTTATAAGAGATTTTTCTGGTTCTGAGTACGATAAGTTAATCGATATGGTAAAAAAAGATGATAGTTGGTGGAACCGGCTTTGGGATGGTATAGGGGATTTTATCTTAGGTAAAAAAATAAGTTGGTTTAATTCCTATGATGTAACCGATGCAAAAGCAAATATGAAAAAATGTCATGAAGCCTTATTAGATTATAATGATGCCACTAAAAGTACAATCAATAATATTTGGAATGCAGTATATTCAATTGAGCATAAGTACGGCCACAGTATTTCCGGTTGTGATGGTTCGGGGGATGTTTATACAGCTTGTTTTTCAAGCGCAAGTCTATTTTTATACAGAGTAAAAGATGCTATTGATAATATGGCGGAATTAATAAACCCAAACGGGAAGCCTTTTACTGTGGATTCAATAAACAATTCGCTTAAAAATGTTTTTTCGGATATCGATAAATATTATGATCAAGTTATTAATATTGTAACTTCTAATATTGATGTTACATTTGAAGTAATTGAAAAATTTGCAAATAGTGATTTCGCATCTTTATACTTCAAGGATTGCACAGGTATTATTTCAGATTATTTGGCTGACATCGGCGGAAAAGAATATGCTATGACAGTAATATTCAATATGTTTGATATTGCTGATGGCGAATTAGTAACTAAGGGCGCATATGAGCAATCTATAATAAAAGAAGAATTACTTTCTATTCTTGATGAAATGGCAGAGTCTTATGTTTATGAAAAGAGTGACGAAAAGCAAGTCATAAAAGATTTTAAGGATTGTATCAAATTAGTAAAAAAGTATGGCGAAAATTGGTATAAAGCTGTAGATGAAAATGGACATAAATTAAATATAGACGGTAGAACAAAAGAAGGTAAAAAATTTAAGGAGTTTTTAGACGGATTAGGAGGAGCAAGTGAAATATTAAAATATGGCGATGATGCTATAGAGGTTCTTGCTAAGTGTTTTGCCGATTATTCCGATAACCTTGATATTTTGCAATCGCTTTTGAAAAACTATCAAGGCAGTGGGGATTTTGTAAATGCTGCAAAAGAAATAGAGGAATTATATAAGAAACAATTATCCGGCATGCTTAAAGAGGCCTATGATAAAATTAGAGAAGTTGGTTTCGAAGAGGGAGTGAAACTATTATCTGAATCGCTTGCGCCGATTAAGGTAGTTCAAACTGTAAAGGCTGCTATCGGTACAATAGGTGAAGTGACCGGTCTTGGCGAAAAATATAAGAATATGTATAATGCGTTGATTTATCAAGATATGTATTATTCTTCAGTAAATACATATTATTTAGCTCTTGAAAAGGTGCAAAAAGCAACAAAAAAGACAGGTGAAGCATATGAAAAGCTGTTAACTGATCTAAAAAACACATTTAATATAACAAAAAATGTGCTGATTAAGATGTTTACCGCAATGGCAAAATCGTCTTCCGGAAATAAAAGAGCATTTTATGAAGATTGTGCATATCGTGCTTCCGAATCATCAATGTATGACCGAGAAAGTTTAAACTTGGGTTCATATCATTAGAATTGATAGAAACGGCGTTTGTAATTGCAATTCTAATTGTCTACATGAAATCTACAGGAAAGGGGATAAATATGCCAGAATTAGAACAGATTGGTGCTCAAATAGGACTATATGAGGGAAAAGTTAATGCTTTAGAGAGTAAAATATTTTAGAAAAAATTTAAGAAGAAAGGCTAGATGACATGACAAAAGAGCAATTAAAGGTTGAAATTAACAAATGCGAAAGGCAAATTGATAATTGCGTTTCTAATCTAAGCGATTTAAATAAAAAAGCCAAAGAACTTGATAAAGCCTATTCAAAGATAAAAAGCAAATATCGTGAGTTTGGTCAAAATAATTCAGCTAAGTTGTCAAAATTAGCGATGATTTTAACCGATGGACAATCCGTTCCGATGGCCAAAGGATTATATAATAGTATGAAGTCTACATATTTAGGCAAGGATTTTCAGCGTGCTGAAAACGGCTTTGTTCAGGCTATGGAAAAAATCAAAATCAAGAGCAACGATTTATATGACGAAATTGATAATACCAAGTATAGAAAACGACAATTAGAGGAACATTTGACATATTTGAAACGCCAATTGGCAGCAGAGATAGCGAAAGAAGGTGTACAAAGTTGAAAAAAGATTTTACAAAAGCAAGTGAAGAACACCTTGTATCTATCATCAAATCTGTTGAACCAAACAATTGGATTGAAAAAGTTGGCGATTGGTTTGGAGATATTGGATTAACTATAAGTGGCTGGTTTGGCAATCTTAATATAGATAATTATCTAAACAATATTGATGAATATCATAAAAAGATATTAGATAAAAATAATACTACTATTAAGCAGTTAAGAAAAATATTTCAAACCGTTAGAAGTGATGACTTGAATTATTCAAAAAAATATTGGTCAGAGATAAGTAATTCTATGATTACTCCAATACAAAGATTCATTGATGAATTAATTATTATTGTTGAACCTAGTGGAATAAATTTTAATGTAGAAACGGTAAATTCCAAGTTATCTTCACTGGCAGAAATACTTATAGAAAATATAAAAAAGCTAATCAGTCCTTCATATATTAACGAAGAAGACGGATATTATGGTGGCAATCAAAGTAATCCCCAAAAGAGATGGAAGAACGATAAATTCAATGAAACCGATACGATGAGAAAAATTGTAAAAAAGTATCATC
>DAVZKM010000057.1:0-10112 GCA_052272245.1 Eubacterium sp. | reverse complement strand
CGCCGTAAGCGCCTACCATATCGCCGTTTACATTAAGGTCAACCTCTTCAATTCTGCATTCCTCGTTTACTGCGTCCGGTGACGGGTCAATCTTTGAAACATAAAATTTTGATTCCTCAAAGTTGCCGTAAATTTCACCCTTTGTGCCGACGATATGTATATTTCTCCTCGGCTGGCTTGAGCCGCCCACCATATTATGAGTAGCAGTTGCACCGTTTGCAAAATTAATAAGTACGCTTTGGTGGTCAACAACATTATTGTCGCACTTATACATACATCTTGCATAAGGGCTGTCGCTTTTCATAAGCTTAATTTTATCCTCAATAGTCGGATTTTCAATACCCTCAAGAGCATCCCAAACGTAGAAAGCCCATCTGTCCGGGTGGTCTATATATAATCTCTTAGTAGAATAAACGCATGTGTCAACAAGAGGGCAGTCTTTCATACAAATTGTGCCTGCGCCCTTTGGTGCATTTTCCGGCTTGAACTGCATTTTACTGCCAAACGATGAAATTTGAGTAGGTTTATTGCCTGCCATCATCCACATAATAATATCAAGGTCATGACAGCATTTTGCAAGCAGCATACTTGTATGGCACTTGTCAGAATTAGCCCATTTACCTCTTACATAAGACGTTGAAAGGTGATGATACGAAACGTGCTCATTAGTTTGGATATTAATTATATCGCCGATTTCGCCGTCAACAATTCTTTTCTTAATTCCGTAATAAAATGGAGTATATCTAAGCACGTGGCAAATCATAACCTTAGAGTTATTTTTCTTTGCACAGTCAACAAGCTCTCTCATTTCCTCCTCATTAACCGCAAACGGCTTTTCAAGAAGCATATCATATCCGCAATTGAGAAGCGGAACTGCAGTTTCAATATGCTGCTCGTCCATAGTGCCGTTGATAATAGTATCCGCAAGCTTGCCTTTTTTTGCAAGCTCCTGCGCATTTTCAAAGCACATATCTTCCGAAAAGCCAAACTTTTGCATACATTGCTTTCTTCTTATAGGATTAGGGTCAGCAACGCCGACAATTTTCAAAAGCTCCGGATTTGTAAGTGCAAGCTTGCTGTAAACCATTGCTCTGTGACCTGCGCCGACGATAATAGCTGTTACAGGTTTTTTATTCATAGTAAATACCTCTTATTTTTTTTTATACTATACACCTTTTATTAAACAATGTAAAGTATGTAAACAAATTTTTTTATAATTAGTTGACTTTAAGCTTTTAAGTATTATAATATATAAATTAGTAATATATAATTTGAACGGAGAATAAATTTGAAATCATTATTAGTTTATCTTAAGGGTTACGTAAAAGAGTCGATTTGCGCTCCGCTTTTCAAGCTTTTGGAGGCTTCCTTTGAGTTAATCGTCCCTCTTGTTATCGCCGCAATTATTGATAAAGGCGTTGTGAACGGCAACACGTCTTATATTCTTTCAAGGTGTGGTATTCTTGTATTGCTCGCAATTGTAGGTATGGTTGCCGCTATTACTGCGCAATATTTTGCCGCTAAGGCTGCCACCGGCTTTGGCAGAGGGCTTCGCAGTGCGCTTTATCAAAAAATTCAATCCTTGTCGTTTAACGAGCTTGATAATCTCGGCACATCCTCGCTTATAACTCGTATGACAAATGATTCAAACACTGTCCAAAACGGTGTTAATCTCGTTTTGCGTCTTTTACTTCGTTCGCCTTTTATTGTTTTCGGCGCAGCGATTATGGCGTTTTTCATTGATGTTAAATGTGCGCTCATTTTTCTTATTGCAATTTTTTTACTTTCAATCGTTATTTTTTCAATTATGGCATATACAACGCCCGGATATAAAAAAGTGCAGTCAAATCTTGACAGCGTAACTCTTATTACAAGAGAAAATTACGAAGGCGCAAGAGTTATTCGTGCATTTACCGACGAAACTAATGAAATTGCCGAATTTAACAGGCGCAATCTTGCTTTATCAAATATGCAAAAGAACGTTGGCAAAATTTCTTCTCTTTTAAATCCCGTTACTTATGTGATTATTAATATTGCAATCGTTGTTCTTGTTTACAGCGGCGGCGTCAAGGTAAATATCGGCGATTTAACACAAGGTCAGGTTGTTGCACTCTATAACTATATGAGCCAAATTCTCGTTGAACTCATCAAACTTGCCAATCTTCTTGTTACGATTACTAAAGCGCTTGCTTGTGCTGATAGAATTAAATGCGTTTTTGAACAGGAAAGTACGCTTGAACATAATGATAACAATGCTAATTCCGATTCGTATATTGAATTTAAAAATGTTTCTCTTAAATACCGTAATGCCGGCGATATGTCGCTTGTTGATATCAGCTTTACGGCAAATAAAGGCGATGTAATCGGAGTTATAGGCGGTACAGGTTCCGGCAAGTCAAGCCTTGTTTCTCTTGTTCCTCATTTTTACGATGCAAGCAGGGGAACAGTTTATGTAAACGGTTGTGATGTTAAATCGCTTGATGATAACGAGCTTAGAAATAAAATCGGCTTTGTTCAGCAAAAAGCAGTTCTTTTCAAAGGTACTGTTCGTGACAATATGAAATGGGGTAAGAAAAACGCAAGTGATAATGAGATTATTGAAGCGCTGAAGCTTGCACAAGTATATGATACTATTGAGGAAAAAGGCGGTCTTGATTTCTTTATTGCCCAAGGCGGTGCTAATCTTTCAGGTGGTCAAAAGCAACGTTTATCTGTAGCACGTGCTCTTGTAAGAAAGCCTGAAATCCTTGTTCTTGATGACTCATCTTCTGCACTTGACTTTGCAACCGAGGCAAGAATGAGAGACGCTATTTATTCTCTTGACTATAATCCTACCGTATTTATCGTTTCTCAAAGAGCCTCATCTGTTATGAGTGCAGATAAGATTATTGTACTGGATGACGGCAAATGCGTCGGAATAGGCACGCATAATGAGCTTCTCAACTCCTGCGAGGTATACAAGGAGATTTATGTATCTCAATTTGGAAAGGAGGAAGCATAATGGCTGATATGAAAAAAAATAAAAGCACATTAAAAAAGGTTTTCTCCTATATAGGAAAATATAAGTATTATTTGATTTTATCAATGATTTTTGCCACTGTTACTGTCGGTCTTACTCTTTATGCGCCGATTTTGCTCGGTAAGGCTATTGACTGCATTATCGGCAAGGGCAATGTCGATTTTGTCACTATGAAATCAATTCTTATCAAGATTGCAATTATTGTTGCTTCAACCGCCCTTGTTCAATGGCTTATGAATGTTTGCAATAATAAAATCACCTATAATGTTTCCCGTGATTTAAGAAAAAAAGCTTTTGACAAAATTGAAATTTTGCCTTTTTCGTACATTGATACTCATTCGAAGGGTGATATTGTAAGCCGTGTTATTACTGATGTTGACCAGCTTTCCGACGGTCTTTTAATGGGTTTTACCCAGTTTTTTACAGGTATTATTACGATTATTGGTACTCTTGCATTTATGCTCAGCGTAAATGTATTTATAACCGTTGTTGTTGTAATTATTACTCCGCTTTCGTTCTTTATTGCAAGATTTATTGCTAAAAAAACTTTTAATATGTTTTCCCTCCAATCAAAAACACGTGGAGAGCAGACCTCGTTTATTGATGAAATGATTTCCAATCAAAAAGTTGCAGACGCTTATTCAATGGACGAGGAAAATAAGAAACGATTTGATAAAATAAATGACGACCTTGCCGAGTATTCTCTTAAGGCTACATTCTTTTCATCAATTACAAATCCCGCAACAAGATTTGTAAACAGTATTGTTTATGCTGCTGTTGCATTATTTGGTGCAATAATGGCAGTTAAGGGAAATATTACTGTCGGTGTGCTTTCTTGCTTTTTGTCTTACGCAAATCAGTATACAAAGCCGTTTAATGAAATCAGCTCAGTAGTTACCGAACTTCAAAATGCAATGGCTTGTGCGGCTCGTGTGTTTGAGCTTATTGAGGAAAAACCTGAAATTCCCGACAAAACTGACGCAATAAACCTTGAAAATGTTAAGGGCAACATTGAAATCAAGGATTTGTATTTTTCATATAATCCTGAAAAAGAACTTTTAAAAGATGTTAATATCAGTATAGAGCCCGGTAAAACAGTTGCAATTGTCGGTCCGACGGGTTGCGGAAAAACAACGCTTATTAATCTTTTAATGAGATTTTATGATCCAAATAATGGAGCAATTTCAGTTGACGAAGTGAATACACAGGACGTTACACGTCAGTCACTCAGGCAAAATTTCGGTATGGTACTTCAAGACACATGGCTTAAAAGCGGAACTATTGCTGATAATATTCGCTTAGGTAAGACAGACGCAACTGATGAAGAAATTATTGAAGCCGCAAAAAAAGCGCATGCTCATTCGTTTATTAAACGTTTACCTGACGGATACAAAACTAAAATAGGGGAGGACGGCGGTTCTCTTTCACAGGGTCAAAAGCAGCTTCTTTGTATTACACGATTAATGCTTTGTCCGCCTCCAATGCTTATTCTTGACGAGGCTACTTCTTCAATTGATACAAGAACAGAAATTAAAATACAAAAGGCATTTAATACGCTTATGAAAAACAGAACAACATTTATTGTTGCTCACCGTCTTTCAACAATTCAAAATGCTGATTTGATTTTAGTTATGAATAACGGCAATATAATTGAGCAAGGCACACATTCTTCTCTTTATGCTCAAAAAGGTTTTTATTATAATTTATATAACTCGCAATTTTCAAAAACTTAATTTTTTTAGGAGGAAAATTGATGAAAATCACCATTATCGGTGCAGGTAAACTCGGTGTTATGCTTGCCAAAACATTAACAGCTGAAAATCACGATATCACTATTATTGATATAAACGAGGATAGAGTTGAAAAACTCGTAGAAATGCTTGACGTTCAGGGTGTAAGCGGCAGTGCAACGCATTATGATGTGCTTGACGAAGCGGATATGAAAAACTGCGATCTTCTCATTTGCACAACCCCTTCGGATGAGAATAATATTCTGTCTTGCCTTATTGCTAAAAAAATGGGCGCCAAACATACTATTGCACGTGTGAGAAATCCTGAATATTCATCGCAAATGAACTTTATGCGTGACGAGCTCGGTATTTCAATGATGATTAATCCGGATTTTGCAGCTGCACTTGAAATATTCAGAATCTTGCAATTTCCTTCTGCTTCCACTGTTGAATCGTTTTCTCACGGCAGAATTCATATGGCAGGTCTTAAGGTTTCTGAGAAAAGTATGCTGGCAAATAAAAAAATCAGCGAAATTCCCAATAAATATATTAATTCGTTTATTATTTGCGCCGTTTGTCGTGGCGATGACGTATTTATTCCAAACGGAGATTTCATTATTCATCCGGGTGATATTTTACATATAACAGGGTCACACCACGATTTGGGAAAGATTGTAAAAGAACTCATTTCAAAAAAATCAGCGAATGTAAAAAGTATAATGCTTATAGGCGGCTCAAGAATTTCAATTTATCTCACTAATATGCTTACTGCATCAGGCAAGGATGTTGTCGTTATCGAGAAAAATAAAAGAAATTGTGACAAACTTTATGAGCATTGCCCTAAAGCTACGATAATTAACGGCGATGCAAGCGATTATTCGCTTCTCGCAGAGGAGGGCATTGACAAGGTTGATGCAGTTGTTACCTTGACGGATACCGATGAAGTGAATTTCCTTGTATCAATGTATAGCGAAAGTATCGGAGTTAAAAAAAATATAACTAAAATAAATAATCAAAATTTGAGCCGTATGCTTACTAAAATGGGAATGGAATCGTATGTAAATATTTCCGAAATAACAAGCGATATTATTACTCAATATGTACGTGCTCGTTCAAGTGTAAGCTCGTCTAATATGAAAACGCTTTACAAACTTGTTGACGGTAAGATTGAAGCAATTGAATTTGTTGCAGGGGAGGATATTAGTTTTCTTAATAAGCCTATATCCTCTTTAAGAATTAAAAAAGATATACTTATTGCTGCAATTCAGCGCAAAAATAAAACAATATTCCCAACCGGTTCTGACGTTATTAAGGAGCACGATAGAGTAATCATTGTTTCAAAAGATACAAAAATTTATAGTTTAAACGATATATTATTGTAAGGAGCAGGTATGAATTATAGGTCTGTTTTTTATGTACTCGGTAAAATTATGAATATATTGGCTCTTTTAATGCTTTTGCCACTGTTTGTTTCCTTTTATTATAATATGCAGGGGTTTAAAGAGACTAAGTATATTTCGTTCATCATTCCGATAGCTTTATTGTTTTTTCTTGGAATGATTTTAAAATGTTTTAAGCCGTCATCTGTCAAAATATATGCTCGTGAGGGTCTGGTTATTTGCGGTATCGGTTGGATACTCGTATCGCTTTTCGGCTCATTACCTTTTATTATCAGCGGCACTATTCCTAATTTCGTAAATGCATTTTTTGAGACTACGTCAGGTTTTACAACAACAGGTGCAACGATTCTTAATGAAATTGAATCTATACCTAAGTCAATTCTGTTTTGGCGCAGTTTTACTCATTGGATTGGCGGTATGGGTATACTTTGTTTTCTTATTGCGATTGTGCCTAAGTCAAACAGTAACTCGATGTATGTTATGAAAGCTGAGGTTCCGGGTCCAACGGCAGGAAAGGTAACTCCAAAAATTTCCGAAAGTGCACGGTCGCTTTATATTATCTATTCTGTTATGACTGTTATTGAAATATTAGTTCTGTTTTTCGGAAGCAGAATAACAGGGGATAACTTAAGGCTTTTTGACAGTGTTGTAACCTCGTTTGCAACTGCGGGAACAGGTGGCTTCAGTGTTTTAAATAATTCTATTTTAGGCTATAACAGCAAATTTGTTGAATGGGTTTGCATAATCTTTATGTTTCTGTTTGGCGTTAATTTTAATCTTTATTATTTTCTTTTGACAAAGCGATATAAAGAAACTTTTATGGACGAGGAACTCAGAACATATATAATTATCAATGTAACGTTTGTTGCCCTTATTACTCTTAATATTATGGGAACTTATCCTCATATTTCGGATGCAATTCGTGATTCATTTTTTGCTGTCAATACTTGTATGAGTACAACGGGTTTCGGTACAGCCGATTTTGATTTATGGCCGACTTTTTCTAAAATCATTCTTCTATTGGCTATGTGCATAGGTTGTTCTGCGGGCTCTACAGGTGGAGGTATTAAGGTCTCAAGGATTGTTCTTTATACTAAGCAGATATTCAGAGATTTAAGACTTTCAACTCGTCCTAACACGATTATTAAGGTTAGAATGAATAAGCGTGTGGTCGATGATAAGGTGATTAGAGGCGTTAATGTTTATCTTATAATTTACGTTTCAATTGCTGTTATATCAACACTTTTGTTATCCCTTGAGGGATATAGCATTACAACCTGTTTTTCCGGTGTTGTTGCTTGCTTTAATAATATAGGACCCGGGCTTGAACTTCTCGGTCCTACAAAGAATTTTGATTTCTTAGGTGTTGGTTCCAAAATTGTACTCATAATTGATATGCTTGCAGGACGGCTTGAACTTTTCCCAATAATTGTTTTGTTCTCACCAAATACTTGGCATAAAGCGAAATGATGTATAAAAAAAGGTATAAGAAAAGGCGAAGGAAATTCCTTCGCCTTTATTAGTTTTGTTTTTTAATTACTTACCTGATGGTCTTTTGCTTCTTGTTCTGCAAGTCTCTGTGCACGCTTTTCAGCAAGCTCAACAATCATTTGCTGCTGAAGGTCACCGTGGATAGGATAAATGATAAACGAAACACCGTAAAGTCCTCTTGCAAGAGCAGGGAGAATACAGAAAACAGCCCAGATACCATTAAGCATAGTTGGGTCAGTTTGCGGAACAGCATTGCCGAGTGAGTCGGTAAGAGGAACATAGTTAATCCAAGTAAGCACCATACCGGAAAGCCAGCCTGTTACAGATGTAGCTAACTTACCGAAATAGCCTTGTACTGTTGTAACAAGAGCTTCATTTCTAAGACCGTGCTTCCATTCCATATAGTCAAGCGCCTCGGCTGTAACAATCTGACCGCTTACATTAAGTATTTTATTTGGAAGACCGCAAACGGTGAGCCCGAAGATAACCCAAATAAGATTGAATATGTAGTGATCTTTAAAAGTTTGACCAAATGGGTGAAAACCTACAAAGAAAAGGGTCATATATGCAAAGAAACCAAATAAACCGGCAATTATTGATGTAGTTCTTGCACCCCATTTTTTTACCATTTTAGCTGCAATAGGAACCATAATATAGTTTGGAATACCTGTAAACAAGCCGCAAAGGGTTTGGTTAAGAAGCGAACCGGTATTGTTGAGCCAGAAGTACGATTCCGATGAACCTCCGACAGCCTTGAAAGAGTTGAAGAAATTAGCAAGGATAACAGCCAAAAGTGGCCTGTTTGTAACAATATTCTTAAGTGATTCAAGAACTGAAGTTTCTTTGATTTCCTCACGGCTCATAAGAGGAACACGTTCCCTCATATTGAAGAAGCCGAATATTGCAAACACAGCAGCAAGGATGAGCATAAAGTAAGCAAATCCCGAATAAACGCCTTCCATTGTAATACTCTTATTTATTTTTGGTAAAAGAGTTACAAGAACAGGAACGAGTGACGGAAGCCATGTGCCGAAAAGTTCAAAAAATTTCGTTATAGTGATAAGGTCGTTACGTTCGTCTGTATTAGGGGTAATGTTATAAATCATTAGATTCCAAGCGCCGAAGTAACTCATACCTAAACCATAGATAACAATCGCAATAGCAGCCCAAACTATTTTGCTTGTAGCACTTATATTGGGAGCCGTAAACATCATTGCGCCGCCGACGAGCCATAACGGAAGCGGTATAATAAAGAAAGGTCTGATTCTGCCCCAACGGGTACGTGTTCTGTCGATAATTAAGCCTGAAATAGTATCGTCCAACGCATCATATATTGAAGCAAAGAGATTGATGTTTGCATATGCGGTCGAGTTAAGCTTTAAGAATTGTATCATAAAGAATTCTTTAAACGCATCAACAAACTGTGATAAATTCTTTTGACCGAAATTTACAAGCACATATGCTGCAATTTCTTTTGGTGTTAAGTAACGCTTGTGGGTATAGGCAAGCTTGTCAAGCTCATCCATTTCCTCCTGCGTTAATTCGTCTGCAAGTGTTTCTTCTGCCAAATTATTCCCTCATTTCTTAAGACATAAAGTCTTTGAAAATATAACACTTATATACTAACATATCATACCTTCTAAATCAACACTTTTTTATATCAATTGGTATAAATATTTATCGAACTAAGAAATAATTTATTTGGATTTTCAATTAATTATTGACAATTAGTCCTAATCAATATAAAATAGTTTAAGTAAGTAACTTTGAAAGGGGTACACATTTATGGCAAGTACCTGTCCTAATTGCGGCAAAAAATTACATTTTTGGAACGTTAAAGCAGACTGCTCCTCATGCGGTGTTTCAATTCCTAACTATAATTGGCAGGAAAGATTGGAAGAGGATAGTAATAAGGCTGAAAAGCAATTTGCAGTTTTTTATAAATCGCTTAACAGAATAGCTTATTCTATTTGGGGAACAAAACTAAGAATTGCAAGGCTTGTATTGACATTTTTACCTGCAATCGGTTTTATACTTCCTTGGGCTGATTTTAAAAGCGACGGTGAAAATTTTTCATTAACAATATATTCATTGTTTAATAAAAATAACTCGCTTGTTGACTTTTTTAAAAGCTTCTTTGGCAATACAGGTTTATATATGTCTAATATGAAGTTTGAAGGTTACAGCGGTCCGCTTACATTTGCTTGCTTGGGATATTTATTTTTTGTGCTCAGCGCATTGTTTATTGTTATTGCATTTTTGATGACGATTATACTTTGTAAAAAACCGAAAACAAAGGCTATGGTCGGACTCGACATTGTTTCAATCCTTTTTTCTGTAGTAGCTGTGGCTATGTTTGTTATGTCTGGCTCACTTGCAGGTCAGGCAACTGCATTCAATTTCGGCGATATGGCTGTTATTAACGGAAGTGTCCTTTTTAAGTTGATTGCCGCTTGGTCAACCAACCTTCCT
>DAVZKM010000056.1:0-10133 GCA_052272245.1 Eubacterium sp. | reverse complement strand
GATAAGGATTCGAAGAATCGTTATTACGAGGCAAAGCCGAGTAACAAGGTTATCGGGTCCCATTCAAATCTGTGATTTTGCTAATGGGTGATGTTCTTATTACGGGTTTATAATGCAAATAAACCCGTAACATCGTTCTGTCAAGTCTTTAAGGTGGAGATTTGCGAAGCAAATACTACCGTGACTTGACAGGTTGATATAATCTGCCATTACCTCGGAACATTCGTGTTCCGAGGATTTTTTATGCCCGAATACTGCTTTTTATGGCGGTATTCGGGCATTTTTTCTTTGTTTCAAAATCTTGTGAAAGCTTTTGAGAGATTCTAAGAGACGGCAAATTTCAAAATTTCAAAGTCATTTTAGTGCGATTTAGGGCATTTATGACTGAGACTTTTGAGAGACATCGCTCGAATCAAAATCTACTTTGACTGAATTGCAATATATCTGTTGGTTGTTGTTGAAAATACGCTGTTTTTATGATAAAGTACAGTTAGTGAATTGTTTGTTTAAGGGGTAAATATGAATATAAACAATTTTTCAAATCCTTTGCATTTAAATAACGTTAAAGTGAATGACAATTATTTTAATGAATATTTGAATTTAATTAAAACAGTTGTTATTCCATATCAGTATAATGCTTTAAACGATTTGATTCCGGGTGCACCTAAAAGTTATTGTATTTCAAATTTTATAAAGGCATCTTCTGTATGTTCATCACTTAAAGCCGGTATTCCCGTTCCTGTTTTTCCGGTTGATAAATGGGAATATAAAGAAACAGAATGCAGTTTCAATTCTTTTTTAGGTTGGTGCTTTCAGGATACAGATGCATATAAGTGGATAGAAGCCGCTTCGTATGTTTTAGTAAACGAAAAAAATGATGCGTTAAAAAAGCAAGTTGATGATTTGGTAGATTTAATTTGCAGCGCACAGCTTGAAAACGGTTATCTTGATACTCTCTATATAATTAATGACAGAAGTAAAATATTTTCTAATTTAAAAGACCGTCATGAGCTTTATTGTTTTGGACATTTAACAGAGGCTGCTGTGGCATATTACAATTCCACCGGCAATAATAAATTATTAAATGCCGCCATTCGCTTTGCCGATTTAATTTGTGATTATTTTGGAGATAATAAAAATCAGGGCTATCCGGGTCATGAAATAGCCGAGTCTGCCTTGGTGAAATTATACTATATAACAAGAAATGAAAAATACATAAATCAGGCAGAATTATTTATAAAAAGAAGAGGCACAAAGCCATATTATTTTGATATTGAGCGCTGTTATAATCGTACAGATAACAGTATTGATTATGAATATAATCAGGCACATATGCCTGCTGTTAAGCAGAATGAAGCTGTAGGTCATGCTGTCAGAGGTGTTTATTTATATCGTGGTATGGCTGAAATTGCAAAAGTTAAAAAAGATGATTGTGTATTTAACGCCTGTAAAAATATTTGGAATAATATTGTAAATAAAAAATTATACATAACAGGCGGTATAGGTTCCACTGCAGTCGGAGAGGCATTTTCGTTTGATTATGATTTGCCGAATGATTTGGCTTATTGTGAAACATGTGCTTCAATCGGTCTTGCAATGTTTTCACGCCGTATGTTTGAAATTAATCCCATTTCTTCATATTTTGATGTGTTTGAACAAGCTCTTTACAATACGGTTCTTGCTTCTATGGGCAGTGACGGAAAATCTTTTTTCTATGTTAACCCTCTTGAAGTTTTGCCTGTTGCTTCAAAAAAGGATGAAAGAAAAAAACATGTTAAAACAAGGCGGCAAAAATGGTTTGGTTGTGCTTGTTGTCCTCCTAATTTAGCACGCTTTTTATCATCAATAGGAGAGTATTGCTTTAGTGAAAACAGCAGCACCTTGTTTGTGAATCTTTATATCGGAGCAAATGCTCAATTTACAAACGGCTGTATTGATGTTCAGTCAAATTATTTGTCAAGCGGTAATGTGATTTTATATGTTAAGCCTAATAAACCGTTTAAGTTGGCACTAAGAATTCCTGCTTGGTGTGATAACTTCACAATAAATTGTAATTACGAAATGATAAACGGCTACGCAGTTTTGAGTATTAATAAGAACACTAATGTTGAAATATCTTTTGACTTAAAAGTTAAATTAATTAGATGCTCAAATCTCGTCAGAGCTAATATAGGTAAGGTTGCTGTTGCAAGAGGCCCTGTTGTATATTGTGCAGAAAGTATTGATAACTGTGAAAACTTGCAGCTTTTAAAAATTAATCCAAATGGTGATTTTGTGTTTAATGAAAACGGCACAATAATTGCAGACGGTTTTGTTGAACAACCGGATGAAAGCTTGTACGACGAATATAAGCCGGTTCCTTTAGAAAAATGTAAGATTACATTAATCCCTTATAATTCGTGGGGAAATAGGGGAGAAACGGAAATGAGTGTGTATTTGCGTGTCTAAAATATTTAGAAGTAAAAATATGAATTAAAAGATTATAACTGTTGTAATTTCTCTTTTAGTTGTTTTGGTTGTTGCTGTTGTTATTATTGTTTGTGCTGTAACCGGTTTTTAATTCGGTTATTATTAAATATCCGTTCTGGCAGATGGCGGCAAAAAATCCCAATGCCACCTATGCTTGTATCAATAAAGATCAGGCGGTTTGTCCGCCCGAAATACAGCATAAATCCATCTGCACAAATGACGACATATCAAATATTATCAATGAATGTGTATAACAGGAAGCAATTCATGGACTTTTTTAGCAGGAGGAAATTATGGTTTCTTAAGTTTAGGATATGAAATTGGCGTCTTGCCAAATGACAGAGCAATAGTGTAATATATACTAAATATACTAAGGCAATTCCAAACAGAATTGCCTTAGTATAAAAATTATAAGGAGCAATATGTTGTGAAAAAATTTTTTGCATTATTATTTTCATTGCTATTAATTCTATCATTTTCTACCTGTTCTAAAGACAAAGTTGATATAAAATTAGAAAATGAAATAACAGCATATAATAATTACAAAGTTTATTCTTATATAAAAGATTACGGCAAATATAATACTAATAATATTGGCTTGTTTAATTGTATTAATAAAGAACCTGAATATCTTTTTGATTTGGAAAACAATAAATATATTTTTATTGAAGAAAAATTATATTGTTGGAATAGTGAAGAATTTTTTATTTATGATGTTTCGACAGAGCAGTTATTATTAGATAAACATGTATTACTATCAGAGCACAAAATTGAAATGCAACTTATTTTCAATTAGATGATTGGGATGGAGCTGTAAGTACAATTGGTGAAGATAATATTTGGAAAGTTAATCAACAATTTTTGGCTGATCAAATTGCACAAAACAAGAATATTATCTTATCTCATAACCCATCTTCAGCAACTGGATATTATGCCAAAGAAATTGAATATCTTTCTAAGCAAGGGTATCACTTTATTCAGGATGGAGATATTTGGAGGGCAATAAAATAATCAAATGTCTATGAAAGAAAGTAAATTAGATATAGCTAAAAATTTGTTTTATAAATATGATGGTAGTTATTATAATATGTTACATGATGATGTTTATGCCTATTATAAAACATTTGATATTTCGAAAGAATTGGAAAAACAGTGGCGAACCGAAAAAGTTGAATCACTGAAAAAAGATATGTCACTAATATGTAATAACAAAGAATTTTCAAAAAAATTCAATTTATTATGTATGTATATAGTACAATTAAGGAATACTCAAGAGTTATATTTATTATTAAACAATGTAAAAAATAATGCCATAAAATATGATTCAAACACAATATTTAGAAATATCAATTCATTACTTAATTCTCTTTCCATATTATATAATAGAACTGAAAAGGAAAAATTCATTATATCCTGCATAAGTATTTTAAACAGCATTTTAGAAAATGGAATTGTAATATCAAAAGATTATATGGAAAATGGTGTTTTTCCAGAATATCTTACGGTTGAAAAATTATCGTTAAATATACAAAATGCTATTAACTATTATATGAAATTAATTGAATCCTAATAGACTTGAATTTTGTGAAATATAGGGAACACAGGGGGACAGTTCTTTTGTGTTCGGTGATTAGCATTAAAAATATATGCTAACCAATTAAAGAAACTACGGTGGGGCAACCTGCCGTAGTTTTTTTCTTGACGAATTAATCAGTAAGAGTTATGATAATGAGGAAGACCCGCAGGCACTCTACGGCATTGACCTATGACGAAAACGGCAATGTGCTTACTTACGGTGACAAAGAATTCACATGGAACACAGGCAGAAATCTTGAACGCATAGTTGACGGCGAAAACGAGTTCAGTTATACTTATGATGAAAGCGGTATCAGAACATCAAAGACTGTAAATGGTGTTACAACATACTATAATACAAAAAACGGTGTTATTCTTTCACAAACTGATGGCACCGATACTATTTATTTTCAGTATGACAGTAACGGTTTCCCTCTCGGTTTCCTGCTAAACGGTACGCAATATTTGTATTTGACAAACCCAATGGGTGATGTAATAGCAATAACGGACAGCACCGGCTCGGTAATTGCAAACTATTCATATGATGAATGGGGTAATGTTACGGACATTTCCGGCAATACCGATATTGCAAACATCAATCCCATTCGTTATCGTGGTTATTACTTCGATTCCGAAACAGGATATTACTATCTCCAGTCACGCTACTATGATCCTGACATTTGCCGTTTTATCAATGCGGATATAGCTGAAATTGCACAAATTTCTAAAGGTATACCGGCAGGCACAAATCTTTTTGCTTATTGTTCTAATGACCCTTTAAATAATGTTGATTATAACGGTCATTTTAAAGTAAGAAGATGGATGGTTGCTATGCCATTGGATATGATATTTATGGCAACACCCGCAGGATTATTGTTTGCACCTATAAAAACAATGGGAAAAAAGTTTTGAATAGCACTTGTGAAAACCAAATGTAAAAATCAGATTTTTAAAGTTATTAATTGGATAGTAAAAAATATTGTGAAATATGCCCAAAAAATTGTAAACACTCTAAAATCCATAAAAGCTATAAAAAACTTTAAATTCATTAAAAATCTCAGTGCTAAAAAAATTTCTGCTTCAATATTAGGCTTTACACTATTTAAAACACCAGTTTATAAAACTTTAAATTTATTAATCAAAAATGTGGATATTGTATTATCTCTTGGAGGTTTTATATCTGGAATATTAGATTTATGTTTTGATGGTAATGTTAATAATGTAATATGGAATATTTAGAGGTACTATTTTGGATATAATAGAATTTGGTAATTTATCAAATGAAGATATAGAAATTATAATTGATAATGAAACTACTATTTTAGTAAAATCAAAAACCTCAATCAATTATATTTGTAAAAAAGAAATCGCTACAATTTTAGTGAAAGAATATGTAGAGGAAATTTCAATAATTCAAAGGTTAATAGGATATTTTATGGCATTCTTTATTTCCATTCCATTGTGGTTTATAAGCTATTTTGAAGTTTGTTCTATTGAAAAGGATTTGTTATTTCCTGCAAAATTTAAAATAAATGAATTTAAAGTAAAAAAAATAGAAATAGAAAAATCAGATAAAAAATTTGAAGCCTTTTCTGTAAAAATCGACAATATAAAATTAGAAGACACATTGTATATTACAGAATCTGAACTACGAAGACAAATAAATGATTATCGGACTTCAATTATTATATCTTCTATTTTTCCACTTATAATAGTTCTATTTCTTTTGTTTATTTCAATTCATTTAAAAAATATAATTATTGGGTTTGTTTTTTCTTTTGTAGTAGTAATATTATTTATTACATTTATAAAAGTAAAAAAGAAAAATAAAAAAATTATTAATACGCTATTGGAACTTGCATATAAATAGTTAAATATTCCTATCGTAATTGCTGATGATATGAGTATTCTGAAAATGGTATCAGAACAAGCAAAACCGTAAATGATGTTACCACATACTATAACACTAAAGATGGTGTAATTCTTTCTCAGACTGATGGTACAAACACAATGTACTTTCAGTACGATAACAACAGCACACCCCTTGGATTTATCTACAATGGCACTCAGTATTTCTATATGACAAACCAAATGGGTGATGTTATTGCAATTACTGATACCACAGGTACGATTGTAGGCAACTAAACTTGCGTGAGGTAAACAATGGTGCAAAAAAAAATCAATAAAAATTTTTTGTTAATTATACTAATTCTTTTAGCTATTGTTACAATATCATTTTTTGTGGAAAACAATGTAAAATCTTACAACATACAAGACAATTTCGATATTTATGATTTTGTTCCTATAAGCGGTACTGAATTTCAAAGTGAAGATTTAGTCGTAGGTAAAAAAACAGCATTTGTTTATTCTGCATTAAGTGAAGGAACTGCACTTAACAATAAAGATGAATATATAATTACAATAGGAAAAGTAACCGGCATAAATAACAACAGATATGAAATATTTTCTTTCACTCCGCAAGAAGATAATTTTATACTATCTAATAAATATTTAAATGTATTTGATTATCCTCAATTTGAAATGAAAAGCGGTAATTCATATTATGGCTCTGTTTATGTTGGTACTGTACCATTAAGCTGTACATCTGTAACTATAAACAATAATAAAGCCCAACTTGTCAGACAGACGTTTGAACTTAACGGAAAACCTGCTGATTTTTATTTGTATTATTGTGTTGTTGAGGAAGAACAATATCACGACAATGTAGATGTTGTTGTTTCAGACACAGATGGTCATAAATATTCCGTTTCAACAGTTAATGGAGGAGAATTGCCTATTATTTCGCAGATAAGTTAAATTAATCTAACACAGGGGATGATTCCTTGTGTTGACTAAACAATAAAAATTATACAACAAGGACTTGGAGCGAAAATGCTTCAAGTCCCTTTTTTGTATTATGCTTATTTCAAGAGCGGAATAATATTTTCGGATACAATCTCAAAGCCTTGAGCGTTCAGATGCAGACCGTCATAGCAATATTCTTTGGCAAGCCTGCCCTTTTCGTCGGACAGCACTTTTGTAAGGTCGAGCCATTGCACCTTGCTTTCAAGAGCGATTTTGTGCAGTTCTTCGTTGATTGCCAAAATCTTTTTGTTACTGCGTTTGCTGACCATCTGCCTTGCAATGATTGACAAATGCGAATTAACGGGATAAATCGCCTGCAACACAATGTTTGTATTCGGACAAAGTGTCTGCGTTTTTTGCAAAATTTCTTTTATATTATTCAAAGTGTACTCGGTTGGAAGTCCTAAGCCGATGTCATTCGTTCCGATTAAAATCACAAGATTTTTCGGGTTTATGTTCAAGGCATTACATTCGAGCCTTTCCAACAATCTGTCGCTTGTGTCACCGCTGATTCCACGGTTGTAAACAGCCTGTTTCGAGGTTTGCGAAAAGGCATAAAACAGCTCGTAGCTGTTGAATATTTCCGTAATTGAGTCGCCGAACAGCACCGTTTGTCCCTGCTGTGCGTACTTCTCATTCAAAAAACTAAAATTCTCTTTTTTCGTTTGCTGTACATAGTCGTAAGCCGTTTTTTTCTGAAAGTTCTTGTTCATTTGCTTCTCCAAAATAAGTTTTATCTGTCGCTGTCAACGGCAAACAATCCCATACCGATTGCACCGCAAAATTCAGGCTTATCGCAACAATGAAACCCGATGTCCAATAGCTTTTTCAACAGTCTGTTGTGTGTTGCTGTTTTTTAGCAAGTCGTTCAACCTTTAGGTCGTCAAAAACATTGGTCAACCCCTCCCAGGTGAGCTGCCGTTTTTCAAACCAAAGATTTTGGAAAAATGCCAAAAGTTTGCTTGGATTTGCCGTGCTCGGTTTGGAATAACCGATTCCGTTTTTGTCGAGAAATGAATAGTAGTAATCCAAACTTTCGGCAAACTGTTCGTAGGTGTTGTCGCCGTGCCATACGGTTTGAGCCATTGCGCCGAGTCGAGGATAAGTCACCTTGTCCGCCCTCGTCATATTGGGCACATACTCTGTCCATAATGTGACCTCACCGCCGAGGCAGTTGCCCGAATAAAGTCGGTGGTCTGACGTATCCTTTAGACTGATATATCCATACGGTAAATCGATGTAATAAGCAGAAGCACTTGTGTCAATGAACGGTCGAATGCCCGTGTCCATATCACCGCATTTTGTAAAGCCCAAATCCTTTGAAAGCAATTTATCGTTTTTCAAATCCCAGCTCCACATAAACGCCTGCTTGCCCTTGCTTTTGCAGTAATCGTTCACTCTGTTCATAAAGTAGCATTGAAGTTCGTCCTCGTTCTTCAATCCCAATTCTTTCATCTTCGCCTGACAGTGCGGACACAAATGCCATCTGTGTTTCGGCACTTCGTCACCGCCGATGTGAAAATATTTGTCGGGGAACATTTCACAAAATTCGTCAATAATATTTTCAACAAATTCGTAGGTTGAGTCCTTGCCTGCGCACAAAACATCGTGCTTAACTCCCCAGTGGTCGGCAACAGGCAACTTTCTGTCAAAGCAACCAAGATAATTGTAGCCTGCCATTGCACTCCTGCTGTGCCCCGGAATGTCAAATTCGGGCATAACGCTTATTGCAAAATTATGAGCATAGTCAACAATCTCTTTGATTTGAGCCTTTGTATAAAAACCGCCATGTTCCTTGTGGTTGAAATTGGTCTTTTTTCTCACCGAACCGATTTGAGTGAGCAGTGGATATTTTTCGATTTCAACTCTCCATCCCTGATCTTCAGTAAGATGCAGATGCAGAAAATTCAACTTGTGCAGCGACATTTTTCTGATGAACAGTTTTACATCATCAACAGAGAAAAAATATCTGCCGACATCAAGCATAAATCCCCTGATTTCGTGTGCCGGTTTGTCCTTGATTGTAAGGTAAGGTACTTCTTCGCCGTACTGAAAAAGGATTTGTTTCAGCGTTTGCAATGCAAAAATCTTTCCGCCGAGGCTGTTTGAATAAATACAGATTTTCTCGCTGATTTCAAGTATGTATTCTTCGTTGCCAAGTGAGCCGTCATCAACAAATTCAATCTGTGAGCCTTTGCCGTTTTGAATGTTGATTTTGATTAAAAAAGCATAAAAATCATCAATCACATCTCGGTTGATATCGGTTTCGTTTATCACGATTGATTTTACATTCAGTGTTTTTGTTTCGTTGATTTCTGCAAATTTCGGCGTCGGAATAAGGTTTAGCATAATTATATCCTTTATTTATTGTTTATTGGACTTTATTATACATTTATTTTTGATTTTTGGCAACTGCCAAACTCCCATTTAACCCTCTCTTTAAGTTTGCCATTTTATATTGATAACGCACTTTCTCTTTCAAATGCAAAAGTAATGAAAACAGCCAATGCACAAGGATTTTTATTCCTATGCATTGGCTTTTTTGTAAATTTTATTTAATTATGCTCAATTTGTCAATTGCATTCAGCTCATCGACAGAAAAAGTAGTGTTTTGAATTGACTTGATATTATCAAGGATTTGCTCCGGTTTGGAAGCACCGATTAAAACGGAGGTTACAACTTTGTCCTTAAGCACCCAAGCAAGCGCCATTTCGGCAAGGGTTTGCCCTCTTTGCTCTGCAATTGTTGAAAGCGCTTTGATTTTTTCAATCTTGTCCTCTGTTATTGCCGATTGCTTCAAATATCTGTTATCCCTTGCAACTCGGCTGTCACTTGGAATACCGTATAAATATCTGTTTGTAAGAAGTCCTTGCGCAAGCGGACTGAAAGCGATTATGCCCTTGTTAAGCTTTGCCGCAGTTTGCTTTAAGCCGTTTTTCTCAATTGTTCTGTCAAAGATTGAATAACGGTTTTGATTAATGACAAACGGGCATTTCAGTTCAGTTAAAATCTTGCATGCTTTTTCAAGATTTTCACCGTCATAGTTGGAAATTCCGACATAAAGTGCCTTGCCGCTTTGAACTGCCGAGGCAAGAGCTCCCATGGTTTCTTCAAGCGGAGTCTCAGGGTCGAGGCAATGATGATAGAAAATATCAACATAATCAATGCCCATTCGCATAAGGCTTTGGTCAAGGCTTGCAAGCAGATATTTGCGACTGCCGTTT